>JAHEKO010000050.1:8575-14479 GCA_024638355.1 Acidobacteriota bacterium | reverse complement strand
GCATTGAGTCGCTTTCTGCGCTGGACCATCGGCACCAGCGGCGCCGAGACCCTCTGCTGCAGCGCCAACATCTTCATCGGCCAGACCGAGGCGCCGCTGCTGATCCGCCCCTACGTCGAAACCACCACCCGCTCGGAGCTGCTGACCCTGATGGTGGCGGGCTTCGCCACGCTTTCGGCCGGTTCGATCGCCGCCTACGCGGTAATGGGCATCCCGGCCGATCACTTGATCGCCGCCTCCGTCATGTCGGCGCCGGCGGCGCTGCTGATCGCCAAGATCCTCTACCCGGAGCTCGAGCACCCGCAGACCGCCGGCGATCTGAAGCTGCCAAAGATCGACGCCGGCGCCAACATCATCGAAGCGGCGACACGCGGCATCGGCGACGGCTTCCGCCTCGCGGTCAACGTCGGCGCCATGCTCATCGGCTTCATCGCCCTGATTGCCGTGGTCGACACCTTGCTCAACACGCTCGACGGCTGGATCGACGGCCGGCTGCTGGGCGGCGCCGAGGTGGTCTACTCGGTCACCGGAATGTCGCCGGCGACATCGGAGTACGAGGGCATCGTGCCCGGCTCGCTGCAGGCGCTGTTCGCCATCCTGCTCCAGCCGCTCGCCCGGCTGCTCGGCGTGCCCGCGGCCGAGGCGGCGACCGTCGGCAGCCTGATCGGTATCAAGCTGTCGCTCAACGAGTTCGTCGCCTACACCGTGCTCCGTCAGCAGATGGCCGCCGGCGTGCTCTCCGAGCGCTCGATCGCGCTCGCCACCTACGCTCTCTGCGGCTTCGCCAACTTCGCCTCGGTCGGCGTTCAGATCGGCGGTTTCACCGCCATCGCGCCCAGCCGTCGGCGCGACCTCAGCCGATTCGGCATCAAGGCCATGCTCGGCGGCGCCCTGGCCTCGTGGACCACCGCCGCGGTGGCGAGCCTGTTCATCTAGGTCCGTGGCACAATCGACTCGAACCGAGCAGGAGGAGACATGGCCGAGACGTTCACCGAGGTCACGACGCAGTCGTGGGGCAGCCGCCTCAAGGGCTCGTTCAAGGGCATCCTGGTGGGGCTCGTGCTGTTCGCCGGCTCCTTCTTCCTCCTGTTCTGGAATGAAGGGCGAGCGGTGCGCCGGTACAAGGCGCTCAGCGAAGGCGCTCGGGAGGTCGTCTCGATCGATGCCGGCCGCGTGCTTGCGGAGCACGAGGGAGCGCTGGTCCACCTGAGCGGCCCGGCCAACACCGAAGAGACCCTGCGCGATCCGGACTTCGGGGTCTCGGTACAGGCCATTCACCTCGACCGCTCGGTCGAGATGTACCAGTGGCGGGAGAGCTCCGAGAGTCGCACCAAGAAGAAGACCGGCGGGTCGACCGAAACGACCACGACCTACACCTACCGCCAGGAGTGGTCGGACCGGCTGATCGACTCGAGCCGGTTCAAGCAGCCGGACGGGCACGCCAACCCCTCGACGATGCCGTACCGGCCTCAACGGGTCTCGGCGAGCCGGGTCGCCGTGGGAGCCTTTCAGCTCGGGCCGGGACTGATCGCGAGCATCAGCGGCCCCACCGAGCTCCCGATTCGCTCCACGGCGAGCGTGCCGGAGCCGCTCCGCCGGCGCGCGACTCCACACGACGGCGGGCTCTATGTCGGCGCCGACCCGGCCTCGCCCCGAATCGGGGACCTGAGGGTTCGATTCAGCTACGTCGCGCCCCAGGTGGTGAGCGTCGTCGCCCGCCAGACGGGCTCGAGCCTCGGCCCGTACACCACGCGGTCGGGCGGCACGCTCGAGCTCTTGCGGGCCGGCAACGCGACCGCCGAGGAGATGTTCGTCGCCGCCCGGCAGGCCAACAAGATCCTGACCTGGATTCTGCGCCTGGTCGGCTTCCTGATGATGGTGTTCGGCCTGCGCCTCGTCCTGGCGCCGTTCGGGGTCATGGCCGACGTGCTTCCCTTCCTGGGCAACCTGGTCGAGAAGGGAGCCGGCCTCCTGGCGGTGGCCGTCGCGCTGCCGCTTTCGCTTTTCACCATCGCGGTGGCCTGGCTCTGGTACCGGCCGCTGCTCGGCATCGGTCTGCTGGCGCTCGCGGCTCTGGCGCTGTGGGGACTCGTCCGGCTCGTGCGGCGGCGCTCCCGCTCCCGTGCGCCGGCCGCGGCGGCCGACGTCGACCTGCCGCCCCTGCCCACGTCCCGAGAGTGATCCGGCTCATCGTCGTCGGCGGCGCTTCGCTGGACCTGCTCCACTTCGCCGGACGCACCGAGCGCGCCGCCGGCGGCGCCGGCCTCTACACCGCTCTCGCCGCGCACCGCGCCGGGGCCCGGGTGACGATGATCGGGCCCAGGCCGGAGCCGGTGCCCGCCGAGCTCGCCGAAGCGAAGGCGCGGCTCGACTGGCGCGGCCCGACCGTGCCGCCCGAGGAGCTGCCGAGCTTCGAGATCGAGCATCTCGGCCACGGACGGAGCGAGATGCGCGACCTCCAATGGCGAGCGGAAGGCGCTCTCACGGTCGACGACCTGCCGACCGACCTGCCGAGCGGCTTCGTCTTCTGCATCGCGCTCGCCGACCCACGGCGTCAGGTCGAGTTCTTGCGCCACTTCAAGAGGCGCGGCCGCAGGCTGGGCACCGGCGCTTTCGCGCGCGCGGCCGAGACCCGCACCGAGGAGGTCCGCGAGGCGCTGCGACTCGCCGACGTCTTCTTCTGCAACGAGCGCGAGGCCACCTCGATCTTCGGCGGCGTCGAGCGGGCGCGCGTCGCGCCGGGCCGGCTCCTGTTCGTGACTCGCGGGGCTCGCGGTGTCCTGGTGATCCAGGGCGACCACGTCACCGCGGTTTCCGCTCCCGCCGTCGACGAGCTCGACCCGACCGGCGCCGGCGACACCTTCTGCGGCACCACCCTGACCGGCCTCGAGCTCGGACTCCATCCGGTGCAGGCCGCCGAGCGCGGGGTGGCCGCCGCGGCCGAGATGGTCACCGGCGTCGGTCCGCAACGACTGCTCGAGCCGCCGGCCGCGCCCCCGGCGCGGGACGCCCGCGCCGAGCCCGACAGCGAGCGCATCGCCGCCGTCGCCGGCGTGCTTGCCGCGCTCGCCGCGGTCGAGCCGTTCTCTTTCACCGGGCCGGCCTACCCGCCGGCCGGCCATCCCGGCGCGCTCGACCTCTTCTTCGCGTCGACGCTGCAGCAGTTCGGGTTCTGGATCGACGACGGCGAACGCTACCTGCGGCCGGTGGTCGCCGAGATCGACGGCGAGCCCCTCAAGGGCAGCGACTTTCTGGCCCACGGCTTCCGACGCTGGCTGTCGCAGCGGCCCACGGGTCTGACAGCCGAGGGTCAGGCGAGCCTGACGCCGGAGGAGCTCGGCGCGCGGCTGGCCGACGACCGGGGGGCGTGCCCGCTGCCCGACCTCGAGCGCCGCGCGGAGCTGGCCCGCGGCTACGGAAGCGATCTCCTCGCTCTGGGCGCCGCGCCGGCGGACCTGGTCGCACAGGCCAACGCAACCGAGCGCCCGCTCGCGGCGCTTCTCCGCCGGCTCGATCACGTGGGCGGCTACAAGGAGGATCCGCTACGCAAGAAATCGGCGCTTCTCGGGCTCATCCTGCGACAGCGGCCGGAGCGCTTCCTCGAGGCGGGCGACGACGACGACGCGCCGCCGATCGTCGACTACCACGTGCAGCGGAGCTGTCTCAGGATGGGGCTCGTGCGGGTGCTCGACCGCCGGCTCGCCGAACGCCTCGCCCGGCGCCGGCTGCTCGGCGCGAACGACGAGGCCGAGGTCCGCGGCGCCTGCGCTCGAGCGGTCGAGGAGCTGCGGCGGACGAGCGGCCGGTCGATGGGCGCCGTCGACTGGTTCCTCTTCCAGAACCGCTCGCGCTGCCCCGAGATGGCCGAGCCCGACTGCCCGCGCTGCCCGGTCGACCGGGTCTGCGCCCACCGCACCGAGCTCTTTCAGCCCGTCTTCCGCACCACTTTCTACTAGCCTGCGCTTCTCACCGGCTCACGTCACGGCGCTGGCTCGTCGGCTCCACCTGGGTTACGGTAGCCGCCATCGTGCGCAAGGTCGTCATCCACCGGCCCGGCGGGCACGAGCGACTGGTGATCGAGGAGCACTCGAGCCCGCGGCCCGGGGCGGGCGAGCTCCTCGTCGAGGTCGCCGCCGCGGGAGTCAACTTCGCCGACTGCCTGATCCGCATGGGGCTCTACAAGTCCTCCCGCGATCAGATCGGCTGGCCCGTCACGCCGGGGTTCGAAGTCGCCGGCCGGGTGGTCGCCACCGGGCCCGGGGTGGACGACCTGGGGCCTGGCGACCCGGTGCTGGCCGTCACCCGCTTCGGCGGCTACGCCACGGAGGTGGTGGTACCCCGGGGTCAGGCGTTCCGCATTCCCGACGGCCTCGACATGGCCTCGGCGGCGGCCTTTCCCTCGCCCTTCCTGACCGCCTACTACGGGCTCTTCCTGCTCGCGCATCCGCGATCGGGAGAGTCGATGCTGGTCCACTCCGCCGCCGGGGGCGTGGGCGGAGCGCTGGTCCAGCTCGGCAAGGTCGCCGAGTGCCGGGTCGTGGGCGTGGTCGGCGCGACGCACAAGGTCGAGACGGCCCGTGGCTTCGGGGCGGACGAGGTCATCGACCGCTCGCGTCAGGATCTGTGGGCGACGGCCAGACGCCTGGCGCCCGAGGGCTACGATCTGGTCTTCGACGCCAACGGCGTCGCCACGCTGCGCCAGAGCTTCCGTCATCTCGGACGGCCCGGCAAGCTCGTCGTCTACGGCTTCCACTCGATGCTGGCCAAGGGAACCAGCCGCGCAGCCTGGCCCCGCCTGCTCCTCGCCTGGCTGCGCACTCCGCGCTTCGATCCCCTGAGAATGACCAACTCGAATCGCAGCGTGCTGGCCTTCAACCTGAGCTACCTCTTCCGCCGCACCGAGCTGCTGGAAGAGGTGATGGAGCGCCTGCTCGGATGGCTCGAGCAGGGGCGCATCGTGCCGCCGCCGGTCACCCGGGTGCCTTTCGACCACGTGGCGGACGCCCACCGCCGCATCGAGTCAGGCATGACGGTGGGCAAGCTCGTGCTCACTCCCTAGCCGTATACTTCGCGCGATTCGATGAGCCTGCGCATTCGCCTCCTCGCGGGAGCCCTGGCGCTCCTGCCCCTCGCACCGACCGCCGCCGAAGAGCCGGAAGCGGCCGCCCGGCTCGCCGAGCTGATCGCGGCGGCCGGCGAGGTCGCCACTCCCACCATGAGCGCCGACGAGTTCGAGAGCGCCGCCCGCGGGTACCGGCGGCTGCTGGAGCGGCTCGCGGACATCGACCGCGAAGAGCTCGGAGCCGACGACGAGATCGACGCCGAGCTCCTCGAAGCGCACCTCGAAACCCGGCTGTTCGAGATCGAGAGCGTCCGCCTGCACCAGCTGGTGCCGGTTCGCTACCTCGCCCTGTTCGAGACCAGCGGCCTCTTCCTGCGGCCGTGCGGCGCGGGGGTACGCCAGATCGACGGCGCCGTCGAGGAGCTCGAGCGGCTGCCGGAGATCCTCGCCAACGCGCGCGCCAACCTGACGGTGCCCGCCCGGGTGTGGACCGAGAACGCTCTCTACACCGCCTACTACGGCGAGCGGCTGCTGCGCGACGACGTGCCCGAGCTGTGCACCGACAGCCCGGAGGCGCGCGACCGCCTGCAGGCCGCGGCCGGCCCCGCGCTCGCGGCGCTCGAGACGTTCGCGGCCTGGCTCGAGAGCGAGCTGCTGCCGCGCTCGACGCGCTCGCCGGCCTGGAGCGTCGAGCAGATCGACTTCTACCAGCTCGAGCACGAAGGCCTGGCCGACTACGACTCGGCCGAGATGCTGCGGATCGCCCGCGCCGAGCAAGAGCGGCTGCTCGAGGCGATGGCGGCGCTGGCCGCGCGCATCCACCCGAGCGGCGATCTGGAGCG
>JAHEKO010000050.1:0-8475 GCA_024638355.1 Acidobacteriota bacterium | reverse complement strand
AAGGCCTGGCCGACTACGACTCGGCCGAGATGCTGCGGATCGCCCGCGCCGAGCAAGAGCGGCTGCTCGAGGCGATGGCGGCGCTGGCCGCGCGCATCCACCCGAGCGGCGATCTGGAGCGCGTCTGGGAGCTGATGAAGGACGAGGCGCCGCCCTGGGACGAGGTGCCGGCAATGGCCCGGCGCTACGTCGAGATGGCCGACGAGTGGCTGCGCGGGAGCGGCGCGCACGTGGTCGAGATCCCCGAAGAGTTCGACTACGGGGTGCAGATCACCTCGCCGATGGGCCGCCGGATCCTGTCGTTCGGGGGCGCCTCCTACGGGCCCACGGTCGCCGGGCGCATCTCCGGCTACTACGTGTTGACGCCGCTCGAGGAGCGCCTCACCGAAGCGGAGAAAGCCAGTCGCATCCGCTCCTACAACCCCTACTGGACGCACGTCATCTCGTACCACGAGTGGCTGGGGCACAACGTTCAGCGGGCCTACGCCGACGCCTATGTCGAGCGGCCGATGCGCCGGCTCTTCCGCTCGAGCTACCTGAGCCAGGCGTGGTCCTTCTACCTCGAGAAGCTGCTCGAGGACGAGGGCTACTACGCGGTGCTGCCCCACGTCGAGGCGCTCAAGACCCGCATGGCGCGCCTCCAGATGAGGATGTGGCGGGTTCAGCGCATCCTCACCAAGATCCGCATGGCGATGGGCGAGATGAGCTTCGACGAAGCGGTGCAGGCCTACGTCGAGAAGATCGGCATGGAGCCGTCCAACGCCTTCATCGAGGTCCAGCGCGACTCGCAGAGCCCGTCGCCGCCCGGGCGGGAGATCATCGGCGAGCGGGTGATCCTCGAGATGCGCGAAGCCTACCGTCGGCGCATGGGCGAGCACTACCGCCTGCGCCACTTTCATCAGGCGCTGCTGCGCTACGGCGAGCTACCGCTGCCCACCGTTCGGCGGCTGATGCTCGGCGATTGAGGACCCGAAAATGAAAACAACGCGATCGCTCCTCTGTCTCGCTGCGGCTCTGTTACTGGGCAGCGCGCCGGCGCGCGCCGAGACCCTGGTGCTTCGCGCCGACGGCTACCTGGACGTCGTCGCCGGGCGAATCGTTCGGCCCGCGACCGTGGTGATCGAGGGCGAGACCATCGCCGCGGTCAATCCGGCGAGCCCGCCCGCCGGCGCGACCGAGATCGACCTCTCGGGCCTCGTGCTGGCGCCCGGGCTGATCGACGTCCACACCCATCTGACCTACGAGATCTCGGGCGATTGGCGGCACCGCTTCGTGCACGAGACCGAGGCCGACGCCGCCCTGCGCGGCGCCAAGAACGCGCGCAAGACGCTCCTCGCCGGCTTTACCACGGTGCGCGAGCTCGGCGCCTTCGCCGGCGGCGCCGACGTGGCGCTGATGCACGCCATCGAGCGCGGCGACCTCATCGGCCCGCGCATCGTCCCCGCCCGGCAGTCGATCTCGATCACCGGCGGTCACTGTGACGTCACCGGCTTCGCGCCCGGCATCCTCGAGGGCGGACCCGAGGACGGCACCGCCGACGGCGTCGACGAAGTGCTCAAGGCCGTGCGCTACCAGATCAAGTACGGCGCCAAGGTGATCAAGATCTGCGCCACCGCCGGCGTGCTCTCGTTCGAGGGGCCGGTGGGCGCGCCGCAGTACTCGATGGCCGAGCTGCGCGCCGCCGTCGAGGAGGCGCACCGTCACGGCGTGAAGATCGCCGCGCACGCGCACGGCACCGAGGGCATCAAGATGGCGATCCGCGCCGGAATCGACTCGGTCGAGCACGGCTCGCTGCTCGACGACGAAGCGATCGAGCTGCTCCTCGAGCACGGCACCTACCTGGTGACCAACATCTACCCACCGGGGGTGTTCGACTACGACAGCCTGCCGCCACAGCTGCGGGCCAAGGCCGAATACGTCTTCCCGCGCCGCGAGCAGTCGTTCCGTCGCGCGGTCGAGGCCGGGGTCAAGATGGCCTACGGCACCGATGCCGGCGTCTACGAGCATGGCCTCAACGCCCAGCAGCTGGCGGTGCGGGTCGGCCTCGGCATGACGTCGGCCGACGCGATTCGCTCCGCGACCCTCCACGCCGCCGACCTGCTCGGCGTCGACGATCGCGGCAGGGTCGCCCCCGGCCTCCTGGCCGACCTGGTCGCGGTCGCCGGCGATCCGCTCGCCGACGTCGCGCGATTCGAGGATGTCCGCTTCGTGATGAAGGGCGGCGCGATCCACCGACCCGTCGAGTCCCGGTGATTCGAGCTCGACGCGCCGGGAGGGATCATCCGCCGCGAGACAGCCGGCGGCCCCAGCGCACCACCACCGGCGAACCCTCGGCGACGAAGGCGGAGGTCGGGGGGCGGCCGAGCGGCGCGGCGAGCTCGGCTCCGTAGAGCGCGGCGGCGTCGCAGTCGAACTCCGCCTCGTCCGCGGTCCAGACCCGCCACGAGGGATGCTCGACGCCGTACTCGACCGTCGAGCCGTCACGCTGCTCCGAGTAGCCCCAGTAGTGCTCGGTGATGAAGCGCTCCTCGGAGTCCTCCGACGGCAGGGCCGGCTCGCCGCTCACTCCGGCCGCAAGGCGATGGAAGCGCCCGTCGTACTTCCACTCGTAGCTGGCCACACCGCCGCCCGCGCCCGGAGCGATCGGCAGCGTCACCGTGTGCCGCATCGGCAGAGCGCGATAGCTCTCGTTGTAGAAGACGCGGGCCACCCAGGCGATCGCCGGTCGCGGCACGATCTCGGAGATGAAGACGGCGCCGCGGCGCTCTTCGCCCGCCGCCGTCCGGTAGCGCACGTAGAAGCGCAGGTTGACCTCGTCGAAGTTCTGGTGGAAGGGGATCGGCAGGCCGAGAACCCGGGTGCGCAGGAAGCGGAAGCCGACCATGCTGACCAGGGCGCGGCCCCGCCAGAGGTCGAGCGTCGTGCCGCGCGGAACGCGCGGCTCGAGTAGCGACGGATCGACCTCGTAGTTGAGCATCACGAGCCATCTCCACTCGGCGGTGAGAAACCGGCCGCGCCGGTCGGACGTCTCCGCGGTTTGCCGCATGGCGCCGAGGCTACACCGTTCGCGAACCGTTAGACTGCCCGCAACCTTGAGCTCCGCAGTCCGACTCGCCGCCGTCGCCCTTCTCCTGATCGCGACCCCCGCCGCCGCGCGCACGCTCCACTGGCGCTCGCTCGAGGTCGAGGCCGCCCTCCGATCCGACGGCCGCCTCGACGTCGTCGAGCGCCACCTGATGGTCTTCACCGGCGACTGGAACGGCGGCGAGCGGACCTTCCGCGTCCTGCCCGGCCAGGAGCTCGAGCTCCACGCCGTGCGCCGCGTCGACCCCGAGAGCGGCGAGAACGTCGATCTCCGCCGGGGCGGCCTCGGCCGCGTCGACAACTACGACTGGCACGACCGACGGACCCTGCGCTGGCGCAGCCGCCTGCCGAGCGACGCCGAGTTCGACCGGACGGCGATCCTCTACGAGCTCGACTACAGCCTCAGCGGCGTGGTCCAGGAGCACGACGGCGTCTACTGGCTGGATCACGACTTCGCCTTCTCGGACCGCGCCGGCGTGATCGAAGCGTTCCGCCTGTCCCTCGAGATCGACGACGCGTGGGCCGCGCTGCCCATTCCCGCGGTCGAGCGCAGCCCGACCGCGAACGCCGAGCGCATCACGCTCCAGCGCGAGAGCCTCGCTCCCGGCGAGGGGGTCCGGCTGAACTTCGGGCTCGAGCGCGAGGGCTCGGCGTCGCCCGTGAGCGTCCTCCGCCGGCTACCGCGCAGTCGGCGCCTCGCCGTGATCGCCTTCTTCCTGGCGGGAACCGCCCTCCTCGTCGGCCGCTTCCTGATACACGAGCGGAAACAGGGCCGATACCGCGCCGCGAAGGCACCTCCCGCAGCGGACCCCGCCTGGCTCGAGAGCCACCTGCTGTCGATGTCGCCGGAGGTGGTGGGTGCGGTCTGGGACCACCGCATCGGTCCGGCCGAGGTGGCCGCCGTACTCGCGCGGCTGGTCGCCGAAGGACGCCTGGCGAGCTCGGTCCGGAGCGAGGGTCGCTGGTTCAAGAAGCAGATCCTGGAGCTCGAGCTGCTGGTGGAGCGCGCCGAGCTCTCGGGCTACGAGCGCCGCCTGATCGACAAGCTCTTCTTCGGCGGTCGCACCCGAACCGACACCGAGGCGGTCCGCAAGCGCTATCGCTCGAGCGGCTTTTCGCCCGCCGCGAGCATTCGCTCGGGCCTGCGCAAGGAGATGCGCAAGCTGCCCGGTTTCAGCAGCAAGCTGAAGAAGCCGAGCCGCGCCCTTTCGCTGAAGCTGGTGCTCGGCGGGGTCGCCTGCTTGATCTTCGAGACCGTCGCACGCGGCATCGAGACCTCCGGCCCGGTCATCGCCCTCCTCCTCGTCTCGCTCCTCGTCTGTCTGCTCCTCGGCTACGGCGTCGCCTCCGTCTATCGCCGCAAAGCGGATCGCCTCTGGCTTCCCCTGGGCGTGCTCTTCGCGCTGATGGCCGTGCCCCTCGCCATCCTCTGCTGGGCCCTCGCCACCGGCGGCGGCTCCTGGATGACCGCGCTCGACCGCACCGGACTGGCAGGGACGATCGCCATGGCACTGGTGCCTCTCGGACTGTTCAACAGCCTGCTCAACGCGGCGCGGACGCGCGACCGTAAGGACGCGGTGGGGCTACGCCGGCAGCTCGTGGCCGTGCGCCGCGCGCTGGCGCGCGAGCTGCGGAGGCGCGATCCGCGGCTCGACGACGCCTGGATGCCGTACCTGCTGGCGCTCGGCCTCCAGGGAAGGGTCGAGCGCTGGTTCAAGGCGTTCGGCGGCGCGAGCGGAACCCGGCCGCGGCCCACCGGCTCGGCGATCTCCTCCGCCGGCTCGGCCGGCTGGACCGGCGGCGGCGGCGCGTTCGGGGGCGCCGGAGCCACCGCCTCGTGGGCGGCGGCGGCCGGATCGCTGGCGGCCGGAGTGTCCAAGCCGAGCTCGGGCGGCTCGAGTGGAGGCTCGAGAGGAGGAGGCGGCGGCGGCTCGAGCTCGGGCGGCGGGGGCGGCGGCGGCTGGTAGTTGGGCTAGTAGGCTTGGCGCGCGACGACACGGGGCCGAATCCATGCGAATTCTCTACGTCTTTCCCCATCCCGACGACGAGTCCTTCGGCGTCGGGCACGTCATGCACCTACAGCGCCGCCAGGGGCACGACGTGCACCTGCTGACCCTGACGCGCGGCGGGGCGACGAAGCGGCGGCACGACTTCGGCTACTCGGTGGCGGAGATGGGAGAGGTTCGCTACCAAGAGATGCTGGAGGTCGAGCGGGTCCTCGGCCTGAGCGGCCTCGAGGTGCTGGATCTCCCCGACAGCGGGCTCAAGGAGGTCGATCCCCGCGAGCTGGAGTGGGCGGTGGCCGACGCGGTCCGGCGGCTCCGGCCCGACGTGGTCGTCTCCTATCCGGCGCACGGGATCTCCGGGTTTCACGACCACCTGGTGACCCACGCCGTGGTCAAGCGCGCCTACGTCGAGCTTCGCGAAACGCTCCCGGAGCTGCGCCGACTGGCCTTCTGCACCTTGACCGAGGAGCAGGCGGCGGCCGCCCAGACGGTCTTTCCCCTGTCGAGCTCGACGCCGGAAGAGATCGACTGCGTGGTGAGCGTCGAGCCCGGCGACATCGAGGCGTGCCGGCAGGCGCTCGACTGCTACGTGACGTTCCGCGAGACGATCGAGACGACCGGAATCAAGGAGAAGCTCTTCTCCGAGGTTCCCTTCGAGCTCTTCGCCGAGCGCCACGATCCGCCCCTCGACGATCTGTTCTCCGGGCTCTAGCAGGCCGGCTTTCAGGCCAGCTGCCAGATCACCACCGCGGCGCCGATCGGCAGGCAGTAGTAGGCGAAGTAGTGGAGCTTGCCGTTCTCGATCCAGCGGAAGAGCCACCCCAGCGACGCCAGACCGACCACGAACGCCACCGCGCAGCCAAAGATCAAGAGACCGGGGGCGGTCGAGCCGTCGCCGCCACGCAGCAGTTCAACCAGCTCCAGCGCGCTGGCGCCGCCGATCGCCGGAATGGCGAGCAGGAAGGAGAAGGTCGCCGCCGCCCGGCGATCGAGGCCCGCCAGGAGGCCCCCGAAGATCGTCGCGCCGCTTCGCGAGATCCCGGGCAGGAGCGCCAGCGCCTGGAACAGCCCGATCTCGACGCTCCCGGCCGGGCTCAGCTCTTCGTAGCCTTCGCCGCCGTGATCGAGCGCCCGGGTGCCGAGCAGCAGGACCCCGGTCACGATCAGCATGCAGCCGGCGAGCAGCGGACTCTCGAGCGCTCCCGGATAGCGATACCGGATCAGCAGGCCGAGAGCCGCGGCCGGCACCGTGCCGGCGATGAGAAGCCCGATCACCCGGCGATCGGCGCCCGCCAGAAGCGCGATCCGCCGCCGGAAGAAGACCAGGATCGACAGGAGCGTCCCGGCGTGCAGGACGACGTTCACGGCGCCATCGGGCTTGACGCCCTCGAGCAGCTCGGCGACGACCACCAGATGGCCCGACGAGCTGATCGGCAGGAACTCGGTGACGCCCTGGACGACGGCCAGGATCAGGATCTCCAGGAGGCTCATGCGCGCGGGGCCTGGTGGGCCGGCCGCAAGAGGTCGAAGACCGTCTTGACCGGCGCGAAGGTCGCCGCCGGAACCTCGACGAAGAGCGTGTTCCAGCGCGCCATGGCGCCGTTCCACAGCCCCGGCCGCTCGAGCGCCTTGAGCTTCCGGCCGTCACGCGACTTGGGCGCGATGAAGACCGCTCGCGGATCCACGAAGCGATCGAGGTCGAACGGCCGGCCGTGCCGGTCGCGCATTCCGCACGCCAGGTCGACCGGGTTGAAGTGGGTGCCCGAGTCGAAGATCGCGGCCTGCGTCTCGTCGCCGGCATCGATCTGCGAGCGCTCGACGATCTGCGGCCTTTCCGCCTCGCCCTCGCCCTTCACCCAGAAGGGTCCGCCGCCGGGCTCGCCTTCGTTGCGAACCACGCCGCAGACGCGGATCGGCCGATCGAGCCGGTCGATCAGGTAGGCCCGTCGCGAGGCGGCCGACCGCTTCGCGATCCCGCCGGCGGTCGAGTCGCCGAGCTCGCGCGCGAGAAACTCGAAGCCCGCCTCGAGCACCGATCCGGCGGGTGGATCGGGCTCGAGGTCGGCGAGCAGCTCGAAGGCGCGCGCCTGGAGCGCCACCAGGTAGCCGGCGAGAACGCGCTTCCAGCGGGCGATGAGCTCGTGGCCCACCTCGGGCACGACGTTGTCGATATTCTTGACCAGAACGACGTCGCCGCCGAGATCCGCCAGATTGGCGAGCAGGGCGCCGTGTCCCCCCGGCCGCAGCAGGAGACGCCCGTCTTCGAGCCGGAAGGGACGATTCTCGAGGTCTACCGCCAAGGTGTCGGTGGCCGGCGACTGGATCGAGAAGCTCACCTCGAAGCGCGCGCCGTAGCGCTCGAAGAGCGCCTCGCGCACCCGCTCGAGCAGCGCCTCGAACGCCCGGCGCTGGCTCCGCGCGACGGTGAAATGGAGCCGGCACAGCCCGTCCCCGTCACGCGTGTAGCCGATGGCCTCGACCAGATGCTCTTCGAAGGCCGTGCGCGCGCCCTCGGCGTAGGAGTGAAACGGGATCAAGCCCTTGGCGAACGTCAGGTAGCCGAGCCCCGGCGTTTGGAGCAGGTGGCGGACGACGGTCGCTCGATCGCCGCAGCGGAGGCAGCTCTCGAGATCGAGCCCGGCGTCGCTCATCGCGGCTTCCAGGTCGGCCGCGAAGGGCAGCTTCTCGAGTGCCGAGGCCAGCTCGTCGAGCGCGCGACCGCCGGCCTCGAGACCCCGGACCAGCGCCTCGAACATGCGGCTCGCCGCGCCCGAAGCCGGTACGAACTTCGCCACCCGGCCGCCTACCGCGGCGTCCCGTCCTCGCCGCTCCAGCTCCTCTTCCTGCTCGTCGTCGAGCCTCTCGACGCCGTCGCCGATCCGGCAGGCACGAACCAGCCGCGGCGCCGGGGGCGGCTCGGCGAGGAGCGCCAGCTGGCGCTCGGCCTCCGCCCGCGAGATGCCGACGCGCTCGAGCTGCTCGACGTCCGCCCGCTCCAGCAGAGTTCCGCTCAGCCCGCTGTCGACCGCCGTCATCGCGGCCCGAGTTTGTCATGGCGGCGACGCCGTCGAGCCGGGTCGCGCGCCGTATACTGGTGCTTCGCATCTGCCTCTACAACACCCGAAAAAGGAGCGCGCCATGGACTGGACAACCCTGCTCAATGCCGAAGTCGAGGAGGCCTACCGCGCCGCCGACAAGCTGATGGAGCGCGTCGACGACGGCAGCCTCGGGTGGAAGCCGGAAACCGGCCAGAACTGGATGACGGTGGGCCAGCTCCTGCATCACATGACCAGCGCGTGCGGCGCCACCAGCAAGGGCTTCGTCACCGGCGACTGGGGTATGCCCGAAGGCGCCTCCGCCGAGGACATGCCGCCGGAAGAGATGC
>JAHEKO010000049.1 GCA_024638355.1 Acidobacteriota bacterium | reverse complement strand
GCGGCGGCGCGGCCGCCTGGCAGCGCGGGCCGTGGCTGCCGCCGGTGCTCCTCATGATGCTCTACCAGATGACCTACACCGGCCTGGCGCTCCGGCGGTGGCTGGGCGCCGGGCGCGATCCAGCCGCGCGGTCTTCGCTCGGTCTCCACGCCTTCTGGGTACCGGCCCTTCTCGTCACCCTCGCGATTCAGCATTTGGCGCAATGGGTCCGCTACGTCTTTCGGACCGAGGAGGCGCTGCGCGACGTCGTGCCCGTCACCGGCGCCGCGAGCTTCGTCGTGCTCGCGTTTCTCGGCCTGCGAAGGGCGCTGCCGGCGCTTCAGCGGCAACAGCGCTACGCGAGCTCTTCGCTGACCGAGGAGCGTGCGCGAGACGTCGCCGAGCGCCTCGCAGCGGTCATGGAGGAAGGAAAGCCCTACCTGCGGCCCGATCTCACGCTGGAGGGCCTGGCCGTCGAGGTCGGCGTCTCCAAGACCCACCTTTCGCAGGTGATCAACGAGCGCGTCGGCCGGAGCTTCCCGGAGCTCGTCGCCGGCTACCGGATCCGCGAGAGCGAACGGCTGCTGCTGGACGAGTCTCTGGCGCATCTCACCGTCGAGGCGGTGGTGCGGCGTAGCGGCTTCCAGTCGCGCTCGGCGTTCTACGAGACGTTCCGGCGGGTGAACGGCATGACCCCGACCGAGTTTCGGCGGCAGGCGGGGCGCCGGGGCTAGGCGCCGGCCGTCGTCTACGGGGCACCTGTCGTCCACGGGGCGGTCTTCGTCCGGGGGGCCGGTCCTCTACTGGGTACTCGCTCTTTGCAGGGCGCCCCCCACGGGTGGGGGCGCTACGCGTCTCTCATCGTAGCGCCCGGACCTGTGCCGGGCGTCGAGACTTGTCCGGATGGTTCCATCCGGACATGTCGGCGGGAACAAAGGGGGCTCGGCCGCAGTAGGTTCACGCGAGGCCGCCGCGCGGCGTGGCGGACCGCGAGGAGAACCCGAGATGAGAGCAGCGAATTCGAGGATAAGAGCGTTCGGTCTGGCGATGCTGGTCTTCCATCTCGCCTGCGGCGTCAAGGAAAATCCACGACCGTCCGCGGAGCCTCCCGACCGGGCGCTCTTTGTGGCCGACTCCTATCAGTTCCCCGGCGAGACGTGGACGGAGGTCGAGGACCCCGGCGAATGGGGCTGGTCGAGCGCGCAGCTCGCCGAGGCGCGGGCCGACTTCGAGCGCCTCGATTCGGCCGCGGTCATGATCGTTCACCGCGGCGTGCTGATCGCCTCCTGGGGCGAGGTCGCGACGCGCTACAACGGCGCGTCGCTGCGCAAGGCCTTCCTGGGCGGCCTGGTCGGTCAAGAAGTCGCTGCGGGCAGACTCGACATCGAGTCGACGCTGGCCGAGCTCGGAATCGACGACAGCTCGAATCCGCTGACGCCGATCGAGCGCCGAGCGCGGGTCGCCGATCTGCTCCAGTCGCGGGCCGCCGTCTACCTGCCGGCGATCCACGAGGCGCCTTCCTGGAAGCGCTTCCGGCCCGAGCGCGGCGCGCACGCTCCGGGCGAGAGCTGGTTCTACAGCAACTGGGGATTCAACGCTCTCGGCACGATCTTCGAGCGGTCGTCGGGCGTCTCCATTCCGCGAGCGTTCGCCGAGCGGATCGCCGAGCCGATCGGCATGGAGGACTTCCGCGTCGAGGACGTCCACTACCTCGAGCGCGGCGATCTGAGCGAGCGCCTGCAGGACAACGATTCGGAGCACCCGGCGGCGATCTTCATGATCTCGGCGCGCGACTGCGCCCGCTTCGGGCTGCTCTATCTCGCCGGCGGGCGCTGGGGCGACCGCCAGGTCGTGCCCGCGGATTGGGTGGAGCGCATCCCGCGCGCGAGCGTCGAGACCCACCCGGCCTTGCGCGGCGACCGCTACGGCTACCTCTGGTGGGTCAGCCCCGCCGAAAGCGCACTCGGGCTGGCGATCGGCCACGCGTCGATCAAGGCGACCGGCGGCCGCGGCGAGAAGATCGTCGTCGTCCCCGAGCTCGATCTGGTGGTGGTCCACCGGCTCGCCGGAGGGGGCGTGAGCCTCGCGAGTCAGCTGCGGCGACGCTTCCTGGGCGCGCCGTCTGTCGACGCCGAGCAGTTCAACGAGCTGATGCGGAAGATCGTCGCGGCCCATCCCGCCGGTTGAACGGGCCGGGGACCCGCTCCCGGTCGCGCCACCCGAGTGGACGGTGCCGGATGCCGGCGATGCGGGTAGCGTGAATCGCGCGAGATGCCGGCGATGCGATTCGCAGCGACGATCCTTCTCCTCTTCCAGGCTCTGTGCGCGTCCGCTCAGCAAGCCGACGAGTCGGGCTCGCCCGCGGTCGTCCGCCGGACCCACGAGATCCGTTCCGCGACCTCCGAGATCGCGATCGACGGCGTGATGGACGAGCCGGCCTGGGCCGACGCCACCGAGATCTCGGTGCGCTACGAGTGGTTCCCGGGCAACAACAGCGAGCCGCCGGTCGGCACGAGCGCCTTCGTGACCTACGACAACACGAGCCTCTACATCGGCTTTCGAGCGCACGATCCCGACCCCCGGCAGATTCGGGCGCATCTGATGGACCGGGATCAGATCAACACCCTCGTGCAGGACGACTACGTCATCGTCCAGATCGACACCTTCAACGATCAGCGGCGGAACTACCAGTTCCGCGTCAACCCGCTCGGCGTTCAGGCCGACGCGCTGTCGAGCGAGGTCGACCGCACCGAGGACTGGTCGTGGGACATGATCTGGGAGTCGAAGGGGAGGATCACCGCCGAGGGGTACGAGGTCGAGATCGCGCTGCCCTTCAATCAGCTCCGCTTCCGCCGGAGCGAGGGTGCGCAGACCTGGGGCATCGACGTCGGGCGCTCCTACCCGCGCAGCAGCCGTCACCGCTTGAACGCCAGCGGCCGCGACTGGAACCAGTCGTGCTGGGTCTGCCAGTTCGAGAAGGTGACCGGGCTCGAAGGTCTCGAGCCGGGCCGCAATCTGGAGCTCGACCCGACGGTCACCGCCTCGCGCACCGACGAGCTGGACGACTTCCCCGACGGCGAACTGCAGACCGGCGACGACGAGACCGATGCCGGCCTGACGGCGCGCTGGGGCATCACGCCGAGCATGACCCTGACCGGCACGCTCAACCCCGATTTCTCCCAGGTCGAAGCGGACGTCGCCCAGCTCGCCATCAACGAGCGCTTCGCGCTCTTCTTCGAGGAGAAGCGGCCCTTCTTTCTCGAGGGCATCGCCTCGTTCAACGTTCCCAACCAGATCGTCTTCACCCGCACCGTCGTCGACCCCGATTGGGGGCTGAAGCTCGCGGGCAAGCAGGGGCGAAACAGCATCGGCCTGTTCGCCGCCGAAGACGCTTTCAACGGTTTGCTCTTCCCGGCGAATCAGGGGTCGCGCTCGACGCTGCTGCGTCAACCGGTGACGAGCGGAGTCCTGCGCTACCGTCGCGACGTCGGCGCCGCCTCGGCGCTCGGGCTGGTCTACACCGATCGCGAGGCCGACGGCTACCGCAACCGCGTCGTCGGCCTCGACGCCTTCCTGCGCCCGCGCGACACCGACACGCTCCTCATCCACTACCTCGGCTCCGAAACCGAGTACCCGGGCGCGGTGGCCGAGGAGTTCGGGCAGCCGCGCGGTAGCTTCGACGACGACTTCTGGGAGGTCCGTTACGAGATCGACACCCGCAATTGGAACTTCGCCGTCGACTACGAGGACTACGGGCCTGGCTTTCGCGCCGACAGCGGCTTCGTGCCGCGGGTCGACCAGCGCAAGGCGCAGGTGATCTCGACGCGCAGATTCTGGGGCGACGAAGAGAGCTGGTACGACCAGTGGAGCGTCGGCGCCTACTTCAATCACACCGAGGATCACGACGGACAGCAGACCGACGAGGAGATCGAGCTTTTCACCACGGTGCGTGGTCCGCTGCAATCGATCGTCAACTTCGAGGTCGAGCGCGGCAAGGAGCTCTTCGACGGCGTCCTCTACGAAGACCTGGACGGCGCCGAGCTCTACTTCGAGATCCAACCCGGCGGCGCCGTGCGGTTCGAGCTGTTCGCCGAGGTCGCCGACGCCATCGACTTCGCCAACAGTCGACCGGCCGACGAAGTGGTGATCAACCCGATCATCGAGGCCAAGCTCGGCCGCCACGTCAACGCGCGTCTCGATCACCTGATCCAGCGGCTCGACGTGGAGGGCGGCCGGCTCTTCGAGGCCAACCTCACCCAGCTCCGCCTGGTCTACAACTTCAACGTGCGGACGTTCGTGCGCGGAATCTTCCAGCGGCTCGACGTCGAGCGCGACCCGGGCCTCTACCTCGACGAGGTCGAGCCCGCGACCGAGACGCTGTTCAGCCAGCTCCTCTTCTCCTACAAGCTCAACGCCCGCACCGTGCTCTTCCTCGGCTACTCCGACAATCAGCTGGGTCTCGAGGACGTTTCGCTCACCCGCACCGATCGCACGCTCTTCTTCAAGATCGGCTACGCCTGGATCGTCTAGCCCGATCGTCTCGGGTTTCTTCGGGCGCAGGCCAGGCTAGTCTTAGGCACCGAATGCGAAGGAATGAGAGCGACGAAGGGAGCTGAAGATGGATATCGGGATGGTGGGTCTGGGCAAGATGGGGGCGAACATGACCGAGCGGCTGCTCGGAAACGGGCATCGGGTCGTCGCTCACGATCGCAGCCCGGAGGTGACGGCGCGCGCCGTCGAGGCGGGAGCGGCGGGAGCCGATTCCCTGGAGAATCTGGTGGAACAGCTGTCGGCGCCGCGCGTGGTCTGGCTGATGATCCCGGCGGGTGACCCGGTCGACCAGACGATCGAGGCTCTCGCGCCGCTGCTCGACGAGGGCGACGTCGTCGTCGACGGCGGCAACAGCTTCTACAAGGACACGCTGCGCCGGGCGGCCGCCCTCGAGCAGGACGGAATCCATCTGATCGACGTCGGCACGAGCGGCGGGGTCTGGGGCTTGAAGGAGGGCTACTCGATGATGGTGGGCGGCGCCGACGAGCCGGTCGAGCGGCTGCGGCCGGCGATCGAGACGCTGGCGCCGGAGCCCGACAAGGGCTGGGGCCACGTCGGCGCGAGCGGCTCAGGCCACTTCGTCAAGATGGTGCACAACGGCATCGAGTACGGCCTCATGCAGGCCTACGCCGAAGGCTTCTCGATCATGAAGCACAAGGAGGAGTTCGGACTCGATCTCCACCAGGTGGCCGAGCTCTGGCGTCACGGCAGCGTGGTGCGCTCCTGGCTGCTCGATCTCACCGCCGAGGCCCTCGCCGAGGACCAGACGCTCGAGTCGATCGCGCCCTACGTGCCCGACTCGGGCGAAGGCAGATGGACGGTCTTCGAGTCGATCGATCTCGACGTGCCGGCGCCGGTGGCCGCCCTCGCGCTCATCCAGCGGCTGCGCTCGCGCGACGAAGAGTCGTACGCCGATCGGCTGCTCTCGGCCATGCGCAATCAGTTCGGCGGCCACGCGGTCAAGCGGACGGACGAGTCGTGACGATGACCGACGTCCCCCCACAGCTGTTCGTGATCTTCGGCGGCACGGGCGACCTGGCGAAGCGCAAGCTGATCCCGGCGCTGCACCGGCTCGGGAGCCGCAACCTGTTGGGCGAGAAGCAGGCGATCCTCGGCGTCGCCCGCGACGAGGACTTCGACGACGACGCGCTCCGCTCCTGGGCTCGCGAGGCTCTCGCCGACGCCGGGGTCGGCGCCGACGAGGCGGGCGATTGGTGCGACGATCGGGTCTTCTATCAGAGCCTGCCCAACGGCACCGCCGACGAGTTTCAGGCCCTCGCCCAGCGCATCGAGAAGATCGAAGGGGATCTCGGCCTGCCGGGGAACCGCGTCTTCTATCTGGCCCTGCCGCCGGGAGCCTTTCCGCCGACGATCGCCGGGCTCGGGGAAGCCGGGCTCAACCGCAGCCCGGGCTGGACGCGCCTGGTCGTGGAGAAGCCTTTCGGCCGCGACGCGGCCTCGGCCCGCGAGCTGAACGAGCTCTGCCACCAGCACTTCGACGAGTCGCAGATCTACCGTATCGATCACTACCTGGGCAAGGAGACGGTCCAGAACCTTCTGGTCTTCCGCTTCGCCAACGCCATCTTCGAGTCGCTCTGGAACCGCGATCGGATCGAGTGCGTTCAGATCACCGTGGCCGAGAGCCTCGGCGTCGGCTCGCGCGCCGACTACTACGACCGCGCGGGCGCCCTCCGCGACATGGTCCAGAACCACGTGACGCAGCTCCTCTCGCTGATCGCCATGGAGGTGCCGACCACCTTCGACGCCGACTCGGTGCGCTACGAGAAGATCAAGGTGCTCAAGGCGCTCGACGAGATCCGCCCGCAGGACGTGGTGCTCGGCCGCTACGGACCCGGCAGCATCGACGGTCGCGACGTGGCCGGCTATCTCGACGAGCCCGACGTGCCGGACGGTTCGCACACCGAGACCTTCGTGTCGCTGCGCCTCCGCATCGACAACTGGCGCTGGCAGGGCGTGCCGTTCTACCTGCGCACCGGCAAGAGCATGCCGCGGCGGCTGACGCAGATCGCGGTGCTCTTCCGCCGCGCCCCGGTGTGCGTGTTCGAGCCTCTGGGCAGCTGCAACATCGGCTCGAACGTGCTGATTCTCCGGCTGCAGCCGGACGAAGGCTTCGTGCTCTGCTTCGACGTCAAGGAGCCGAGCGAGCCGCTGACCATGCGTACGCTGCCCCTCTCGTTCCACTATCGCGACGCCTTCGGCGAGATCCCCGAGGCCTACGAGACCCTGGTGCTCGATGTGCTCACCGGCGACCAGACCCTCTTCGTCCACGCCGAGGAGACCGAGGCGTCGTGGAACCGCTACGACCCGATCCTCCAGTCGAGCCTGCCGCTGCACGACTACGCGGCAGGAAGCTGGGGACCGGCCGCCGCCGACCGGTTACTGGCCGAGCGCGGTCACACCTGGCATCCGCCGGTCGACGTCTGATGGAGCCGGCGAGGGTCTTCGCCGATCCAGCGGCCCTCGCCGAGGGCGCGGCGGTCGAGATCGAGCGGATCGTGCGCCGGGCGATCGACAATCGGGGCAGGGCACTCGTCGCGCTGGCCGGCGGCTCGACCCCGCGCGGCCTCTACGGGCGGCTCGGCGCCGAGCCGTGGCGCTCGCGAATCGACTGGTCGTGCCTCGAGATCTTCTGGGGCGACGAGCGGTGCGTGCCGCCGACCGATTCCGCGAGCAACTACGCGATGGCGAAGGAGGCGCTTCTCGCCCGCGTACCGATCCCGGAGCGCGCGGTGCATCGCATCGATGGGGAGCGCGCACCGAGGCGCGCCGCCGCGCTCTACGAAGAGGAGCTGCGGCGGATCACCAACCTGGAGCTGCCTCGCCTGGACCTCGTGGTCCTCGGTATGGGCGCCGACGGCCACACCGCCTCGCTATTTCCCGGCACTGTGGCGCTCGACGAAGAGGAGCGCCTGGTGGTCGCGACCGAGGCCCCGGCGGCGCCGCGCGACCGGGTGACCCTCACCCTGCCGATGCTGAACGCCGCGCGCGCCGTGCTCTTCCTGGTGCAGGGCGGCGACAAGGCTCCGGCGCTCGAGCGCGTTCTCGCCGGCGGCGAGAGCTCGGAGCCGCCTCCCCCGGCGGCGCGGGTGCGGCCGCGCCGCGGCGAGCTTCTGTGGCTGGTGGATCGGGCGGCGACCGGCGCCTGACCCGTTGGCGTGCAGGCCTCGTAGATCGCGGTCGACGCCTGCCCTGAAGAGACAGAGTCAACCGTCGGGATCTGGCTCGGCCAGCTCGGCGACGGTGTCGAGGAAGTCGGTCGGGCCCGCTGTACGCACCCGGGAAGCCACCAGCAGCCAGGCGCCGAGCAGGAATACGATCGACAGGGGCAGGAACGCGATCAGCTGCTTCGGGTAGAGGGGCAGCAGGATCGTGACCAGGCCGCCGAGGGCGCCCAGCACCAGGAAGAGGAGGGCCGGGCGGTTGACCTCGTACTCGTCATGGTCGATACGGAACGCGATCTCGCTGCCGGTCGCAGTCGCTCGCACCTCGACGTCCGCGAGCACCCGCCCGCGGCGAATGCCGGCGAGCACGGGCAGGTGGAGGCGCCCGCCGCTCGGCCTCGCCTCCCAGGCCGCGTCCCACATCTCTGCGGCCGCGCCGATCGCTTCGATCGTGTCGGCGACAGAGGCCGCGACGGCCAGCACGATCTTCTCACCAGCTTTCGTCACGAGCTGGCGTAGGTGCTAGGCCGCCTCCTCGACGTTGCGGATCTCGTCGAAGAACTCCTCCACCGCCTGGAGGAAGCTCTCCACGTCGGGGAGCTCGTTGATGCGCTGCCGGAGCTTGCGCCCGTGCGGCAGGCCGTGGGTGTACCAGCCGGTGAACTTGCGCAGCTTGTGGAGAGCGAATCGGGAGGGATCGCGCTCGGCGACGCGCCGGAAGTGGGCGAGGATCAGGTCGCGCCGGTCCTTGACGGTCGGCTCGGCGACCTCGCTCCCCGCCATCCGTGCCGCGATCTGCTGGAATAGCCAGGGGTTCTTGGTCGCGCCGCGGCCGATCATGACGCCGTCGCAGCCGGTCTCGGCCATCATGCGCAGCGCGTCGTCGGGGGCGCGCACGTCGCCGTTGCCGAAGACCGGAATCGACAGGGCCTCCTTGAGCCGAGCGATCTCGGGCCACTCGGCCTCGCCGCGGAACATCTGCTTGGCGGTGCGGGCGTGCATGGCCACCGCGGCGACGCCGTTGTCTTCGCAGACGCGCCCGAGGTCGATGTAGTTGCGCTCCTTGTCGTTGAGCCCGAGCCGGAACTTGACGGTGAGCGGAGTCGAGATCGCCTTGCGCACCGAAGAGATCATCTTCTCGGCGAGCTTCAGATCGCCCATCAGCGCCGCGCCCGCGCACCCCTTGAGCACCTTGTTGGCCGGACAGCCCATGTTGATGTCGCAGATGTCGGGCCCGAGCTGCTCGACCACGCGCGCCGCTTCGACCATGGTGTCGACGTCGGAGCCGTAGATCTGGATCGACAGCGGCCGCTCCTCTTCGCTGAACTCCATCAGCTCGAGCGTCTTGGGATAGCCGCCGACGATCGCCTTCGACGAGATGAACTCCATCGTCACCACGCCTACCCCGCCGATCCTCCGGATGATCAGCCGGAAATCGCGATCGGTCACCCCGGCCATGGGGGCGAGGATCAGCGGCGGGTCCACGGTCACGTTGCCGATCGAGACGCTCACGCTCTCTATTCTACGGAAGGCCTCGCCTCGCGGCCCGCTGGGCCGAAGCCGCTGCGTATACACTCCTGCCGCAGAGCCGTCTCCCGGGCCGAAACCCCGGAGCTCACCGAGTAGAGGAAGACACCGCATGCGCCGCAGAGATCGAATCGGCGCCTGGCTGCTGTCGCTCGGTCTCGCGGCTGCGCTCGGCGCCGACGAGGGTCCGGCGGCGCCGGTCCTCGACGCCATGCGGGCCGAGCTCACGCGCTCGATGGAGAAGCTCGCCGGCGAGCCCGACCCACCCTACTTCCTGAGCTACGAGATCACCGAGCGACAGACGGCTGTCGTGCGCGCTTCTTTCGGAGCTCTCGAATCGACCTCTGAGCGGCGCACCCGCCAGCTCGACGTCGATCTCCGCGTCGGCGACTACGAGTTGGACAACACGCGGCAGCTACGCGGCCAGTTCGGCCGGTCCGAGCGCTCCCGACGCTTCGACTACGTGGCGATCCCGGTCGACGACGATCCGGACGCCATCCGGGCGGTGCTCTGGAACCAGACCGACGCCGAGTTCAAGCAGGCGCGCGAGCGCTTGACCCGCGTGCGCACGAACATCCAGGTCGCGGTCGAGCAGGAGGATCCGTCGGCCGACTTCGCCCGCGAGCCGCCCATCGAGCTGATCGAGGAGCGGGTGCCGCTCGCGGCCGACCTGGACGCCTGGCAGGAGCGGGTGCGGCGCTACAGCGCGCCGTTCGCCGCCCACGGCGAGATCCTCCGGGGCCGCGCGACCTTCTTCGCCTCGGTCGGAACCCGGTGGTACGTCAACAGCGACGGCTCGCGGGTGCGGGTCTCGGAGCCGGGCTACCGGTTGATCGTCTCCGCCCAGACCAAGGCGGACGACGGCATGGAGCTGCCGCTCTACCGCTCGTTCTACGCGCGGAGCGCGGCCGCCTTGCCCGACGACGAAACGGTGCTGGGCGAGGTGCGCGAGATGGTCGCCAACCTGCTGGCGCTGCGCAGCGCCCCGGTCGTCGACCCCTTCACCGGGCCGGCGATTCTCTCGGGGCGCGCCAGCGGCGTCTTTTTTCACGAGGTCTTCGGTCATCGCATCGAGGGCCATCGCCTGAAAGACGAGGCCGACAGCCAGACCTTCAAGAAGCTCCTCGGCGAGGAGGTGCTGCCGCCCGACTTCTCGGTCTACTTCGACCCGACGATCAAGACGCGGGCCGGGGTCGAGCTCGCCGGGCACTACCGCGTCGACAACGAGGGCGCCCAGGCGCGCCGCGTGCCGGTTCTCGAGGAGGGTGTCTTCAAGAGCTTCCTGATGTCGCGCGATCCGATCGAGGGATTTCCGAAGTCGAACGGCCACGGTCGACGCGAGGCGGGATACACGCCGGTGGCGCGGCAGTCGAACCTGCTGGTCGAGGTCGCCCGACCGCTGCCGCCCGACGAGCTGGTCGGCCGGCTCCTCGAGGAGGTCGAGCGCCAGGGCAAGCCCTACGGTCTCCGCTTCCGCGACGTCCAGGGCGGCTTCACGCTGACCGGGCGGACGACGCCGAACGCCTTCAACGTCAACCCGCTTCTGGTCTATCGCGTCTATCCGGACGGCAGCGAGGAGCTGGTCCGCGGCGTCGACCTGATCGGCACACCGCTCACGGCGTTCAGCAAGATCGTCGCCGGCGATGACGAGGTCACCGTTTTCAACGGCACCTGCGGGGCCGAATCGGGCGGAGTGCCGGTGTCGGCCTCGGCGCCGAGCATCCTGATCTCCGAGATCGAAGTGCAGAAAAAGGCGAAGTCGCAGGATCGGCCGCCTATTCTGCCGGCTCCGCCCACGGATCGGCCGAGCGAGCGGGAGGGTGATTAGGCGATGGGTCCACGAGCGCTCGCTCTGGCGTTGGCCGTCGTGATCCTCTGCTCGGGTGCCGTCCGGGCCGACGAGGACTTGCTGATGGCGGCGCTCGGCGACGAGCTCGAGCGCTCGATCGCCGAGCTCCGGGTCGAGGGGCTCGAGGCGCCCTACTTCATCTCCTACCGGCTCGACGACACCGAGCTGCTCTCGGTGGCCGCCAGCTTCGGCAGCCTGCTGAGCGGGCGCGAGACCCGCTCGCGCCGCCTGACCGTGGAGGTGCGGGTCGGCGACTACGAGCTCGACAACACCAACTTCCTGACCCTGGAGTCGGTGCGCGCTCGCTCCGGGCGCCCGGGCGGCGTTCTGCCGCTCGACGACGACTACCGGGAGCTGCGCCGTCAGATCTGGCTGGCGACCGACGCCGCCTACAAGAGCGCGCTGGAGCAGCTGGCGCAGAAGAAGGCGGTGCTGCAGAACAAGAGCCTGGCCGAAGATCTGAAGGACTTCGCCGCGGCCGAGACGGTCGAGATCCGCACCGACCGCGCCCCGGCCGGCGGCTCCCTCGAGCGCGTCGGGGAGCTGGCGACCGCGCTCTCGGCCATCTTCCGGCGTCAGCCCGCGGTGTTCGAGTCGCGGGTGTCGATCGCGGCCGGCACGACGCGCACCTGGTTCCTCAACAGCGAAGGCACGCGCTACGCGAAGACCACGCCCTCGGCCCGACTCATCGCTCAGGCTTCGACCCAGGCCGTCGACGGGATCCCGCTCGGCGACGCCTACGTGACGGTCGCCGACGCCGTCGACGAGCTGCCGGATGAAGAGTCGCTCGCCGCGGAGGTCGAGGCGCTCGGCGCCCGGCTCGCCGAGCTTCGCGACGCCGAGCTGCTCGACCGCTACAACGGGCCGGTGCTGTTCGACGGGCAGGCGGCCGCCGAGCTCTTCGCCCAGCTTTTCGCGCCGAAGCTGCTGAGTCGCCGCACGCCGCTGGCGGGCGACGAGAGGCTCTCCTCCGTCCTCTCGCAGAGTGCTCCGAGCGACTTCCAGGATCGGCTCGGCGCTCGCGTGCTGCCGCGCTTCCTGTCGCTGATCGACGATCCGCTGGGCTCCGAGCGCGGCGGCGAGCGGCTCCTCGGCGGCTATCAGGTCGACGATCAGGGCGTACCCGCCGGCAAGGTGAGCCTGGTCGAGCGCGGCTATCTCAAACGGATGCTGGCCGGCCGGACCCCGGTCGCCGGCGTCGAGTCGAGCACCGGCCACTGGCGTGGCGGCGTGGCGCCCAGCAACCTGATCGTCGGCTCGTCCACGACCCTGACCGATGCCGAGCTCATGGCCGAGCTCCTGCTGCTGGTCGAGGATCGCGGGGCCGAGTTCGGCATCGTGGTTCGGCGCCTCGGCAGCTCGGGCGCGGGCGGCGGGCGGCGCGATCCCGTGGCGGCGCTCTTCGGCGGTGGCGGCGAGAGCGGCGCGGCGCCGGCGGTCGTCGCCTACAAGGTCTATCCCGACGGCCGCGAAGTGCTGCTGCGCAACCTCGAGTTCTCCGGCTTCGGCGCGGCGACCTTCAAGGAGATCATCGCCGTTGGCGACCGCGACATCGTCTACAGCCTGCCCTTCCAGCCGGCCAAGGGCCTGGCTGCCGCCTTCGCCGACAGGGGCTCTCGCGGCGGCTCGGCGGCCCTGCCGCTGGTGACGGTCGTCGTGCCGCCGCTGCTGTTCGAAGAGGTCACCCTCAAGAAGCCGACCGAGGAGATCCCCAACCTGCCGGTCTTTCCCCACCCCTACTTCGAATCCGAAGACGGCTAGGTAGGAGCCTCAGCGACGGGTGGGCGCATCACCCCCTCGGGTGGTCACGTGCCCTCCCTTTGGCGGTTGTGTCGACAGGCAGACCTTCGCAGACTGCTTTCCAAGCAAGTGAAGGCTGCAGTCATCAGGCTGCAAGGCGCGGCCCGGGCCCTCGCACCCGGAGCCAGCGCGGGCGCGGCGACGGGTGGGACCGGCGACCGCTTATCAATGGAGGTGACCCATGTTCAAGAACAGTATTGTGACCGTCGTCGCGATCCTGTTCCTCGGAGTCGCGATCGGGGCTGCAGCGCAGCAGACGCCGATCCAGGAGCTCGGTGACGAGATCTTCGAGGACCAGGATCTGTCGATCAACAACAACCAGTCGTGCGCCTCGTGCCACGACGACGCCTGGGGCTCGACCGGCCCGGATGACTTCATCAACGCCCACGGCGCGGTCTATGAGGGGTCGATAGCCGGAGCGTTCGGCGACCGCAAGCCTCCGGAGACGGACTATGCGACGCTGAGCCCGATTCTGCATCTCGACAAGGGTACGTGGGTCGGCGGCAACTTCTGGGACGGGCGCGCGACGGGCGAAAAGCTGGGCTGGCCTTCCGCGGACCAGGCGCAGGGTCCTTTCCTCAACCCCAAGGAGCAGGCGCTGCCCGACCCCGCCTGCGTCGTTCAGAGGGTCTCCAGGTCGTCGTACGCGCTTCTCTACGAGGAGGTCTTCGGGGACAACATCTTCACGATCGACTTTCCACCAGATACGGACGCGCTGTGCGCGGACGGCGATCCGGTTCCGCTGAGCGAGGGCGATCGGGCCAAGGTCGATACCGAGTACGACAACATCGCACTGGCGATCGCCGAGTACGAAGCCGGGCCCAGCGAGCGGTCCTTCAGCTCCAGGGTCGATGCGGCGCGCGCCGGGATGTACAAGCTCACGAAGCAGGAACGGCGTGGCTTCGCGCTGTTCAAGGGCAAGGGGAAGTGCAGGCGGTGCCACCCCTCGAACGGCATGCTGCCGGCGTTCACCAACTTCACCTACGACAACCTCGGCGTACCCCCCAACCCCGAGAACCCGGCGCTGTTGGTCGATCCGACCTTCCGCGATCCCGGCCTCGGTGGCTTTCTGGAAGCGCGGGGTGAGCTGGAGGAGGTGTGGCAGGCCGAGCTCGGCAAGATGAAGGTCCCCACCGTCAGGAATGTGGGCGCCAAGCCGACCCCCGAATCGGTGAAGGCCTACGCGCACAACGGCTATTTCAAGAGCTTGAAGGGCATCGTCCACTTCTACAACACGCGGGACATGAAGCCCGAGTGCCCGAATCCGTTGACCACGATGGAGGATGCCATCGCCCAGGGCTGCTGGCCGGCTCCGGAGATCGCCGACAACGTCAACACCTCCGAGCTGGGTGATCTGGGCCTGACCGACGAGGAGGAGGACGCCATCGTCGCGTTCCTCGAGGCGCTTACCGACGACTTCTTCTAGAGGCGCCGGCAGCGCGGTCAGATCGGCGATCCTGCGGCCTGGGGGGCGACTGCCGATAGAAGGACGCCGGAGATCGAGCTTGCGGCTGAATGGAGTCGAGTCGAGCTGCGGCCACCCTACGCCCCAGCCGCTATGATTCGACCCCGTGGCCTGGTACAAGGAGTGGTTCGGGCAGGACTACCTCGAGCTCTATTCGCATCGCG
>JAHEKO010000048.1 GCA_024638355.1 Acidobacteriota bacterium | reverse complement strand
GCTGAACGCGATGGCCGAGTGGGACCTCTACCCCGACGAGTACGACTTCCACGTCGGCTCGGCTCGAGGCTGCGGCGGTTCGGCTCGAGGTTGCGGCGGCTCGGCTCGAGGCTGCGGCGGCTCGGCTCGAGGCTGCTTCTAGCCTGGCCTTCTCACCGGCGTCTTGGGGAACGCGAAAGCTTCCAAGTGACGCTCGAAGCGCCTTGAGATAGTGACGTTGAACCCGGAAGACGCCGCGCGGCGGCTCGTTGAGTGGGATCTTCTGACGCGGGAGGCGATCGTCGACGGGCGCCTGGAGATGTCCGGCTCCGCTCGGCGGAACTTCAACCTCCGGCTGGACCGGGGCCCGGATCCGGGCCTCTTCGTCAAGGAGCCCGATCCCGGTCTACCGGAGGCGGTCGCAACGGTCGCGGCGGAGGCTCGCTTCTACGGCTTCTGTGATTCCGAACAGAAGGCGTCCGCCGTAAGACGGCTGCTGCCGGCGATCCTGCGGGTCGATGGCGAAGCGCCTCTCCTCGTCATCGAGCTGGTCGCGGGCTCTCGTTCTCTCTGGCGGGAGTGCCGAGATTCGAGCCCGGGAGACGTCTCCTCGGGTTGGTTCGAAGCCGTCGGCAACGCCCTCGGAGCTCTCCACACCACCTTCCGCCAGCCGGGCCTGGCTACCGACCCCCGACTCGGACGGTTGCCGAAGGTGCCGTCCTTCTACCTGAACCTGGACCGCCCCCGTCCCCACCAGTTGCGCTATCTCAGCCGCGGTCAGCTCGAGGTGTTGGAGATGGCGCAGTCGGAGCCGGGGATCACTGCCGGTCTGGAACGGGCACGCGCCGCCTGGCGCGTCGAGACGCTGATTCACGGCGACGTGAGGTGGGAAAACGTGCTCGTCGTGGGTCGACCGCGGGCGGATGCCCCCATCCGGCTCATCGATTGGGAGCTCGTTCAGAGGGGAGATCCGGCCTGGGACATCGGTGGCATGCTGCAAGAGTTCGTGCGGTTCTGGTTGACCGGAATGTCGATGCGGCCGGACCTCGAGACACACCGTCGGCTGGCCACGGCCAGATGGCCGCTCGAGACCCTGCGACCGGCCGTCCGGGCCTTCTGGGCCGCCTACCTCGAAGCACGGAGGCATGACCCGGGCGGGACAGACGATCTGCTCACGCGCGCGATCGACTACTCCGCGGCGAGGCTCGTCCTGTCCGCATTCGAGCACCACGCCGAGATCGATCGCGCTTCGCCGCTGGGGGTGCTGCTGCTCCAGGTGAGCGCCAACATCTTCGCCGATCCCGAGCGGGCGGCGGGCGCCATGTACGACCTCGAGAGTCCGGCCTCACGATGAATTCCGACCTCCGGCGGATCATCGACGCGGTCGAGGTCCTTCCTCCCTCGCGCTTCGCGGTCGAAGGCGTCGAGCAGGAGGCGCCGCCCTCGGTGCTCGTCGAGGAGCTGGCCGCGGCGATCTACCATCGGATCTACAGTCGGCGTGGAGCTTCGGGCGACGGCCACGGAAGCCGGATCGGCCGCCGCGAGCACCTGGCGCGGCTGTCGCGGGTAAACCGGGGAAGCGGCACCTGGGACCCCGGCTGGGCGATCCGAGAGAAAGAGGTCGGTGGCGCCGTCCGGGTCGAGAAGTACGGCGTCGTTTTCGTCGCTTCGCCCGAAGATGTCCGCGGCTCCGGCCGGGTGCGGGTGCCGAACGAGGCGCACGAGCTTTCGCCGTCGTTCTTTCTCGCTCTGGGGGACGCCGACCTGCCGTCGATCGACGAGGCGCCGTGGCAGGTGCGGCTCTACTGGAACCTCGCCGCCGAAGCCGCGGCGGACTGGGTCGAGGAGCTGACCGGACGGCTCAATCGCCGCGGCGTGCCGTTCGCGCTCAAGGCGCTCGCTGATCCCGCGCACTACCGGCGGGCCGATGCCGGTGTCCTCTATCTCGAACCGCACGACTACCCCGCCCTCGTCGGGGAGATCGGGGCGGTCCATCGCCTCCTCCGGCCCCGCCTCCGCCGCCCGGTGCCACTCCTGACCCGGCGGCTGGCCTCCGGCCTGGCGGTGGCCGAGGGTCCCGCCGACGTCAGCTTCGGACAGCATCGCTGCGGCCTGATCGCCGCAGCGCTGGTCAGAGCGTTCGAGCGGAGCACGGACCCCGCCGGCGCCGTAGCCGGTGCCTTCACGGCGGCCGGGCTCGATGCCGGCCGGCCGCATCTGGTGGCGGGATCGACATCCGACTACCCGCCGATCGAGGAACCGGAAGCCCACACCGGATCCACCGGTGCTTCCAACCGGCCCGCCGTGAGCCTGGAGGAGACGGCGAGCGCCCTGGGCGACCACCTCTGTGCCGAGGCGTTCTGGCACCGAGATCGGTGCAACTGGGTCGCCCACTCGACAGCCGGCGGCGAACTGGGGCTTCGCGCAGGTGAACCGGTGATGGCCACTCTCGGCGCGAGCCTGTGGGACGGAACCGCGGGAGTCGGCCTCTTTCTGGCGCAGCTCTTCGCCCGGACCGGCAAGGCGGAGCACGGCGAGACGGCCGTCGGAGCGCTGCGCCACGCCCTGCGCGCGTCGAAGAGAGAGACTGGCCGCTACCCGCCGCTCTCGTTCTACACCGGCCGGCTGGGCGTGGTCTGGGCCACGCGTCTGGTGAGCGAGTGGACCGGGCGTGACGATCTCAGCGCCGAAGCCGAGGAGACGTTGCCCACCCTCCTCACCGAGCTGGACGGCGAGCACCTCCTCGATGTGATGTCGGGCAACGCGGGAGCGATCCTGGGCCTGCTCGATCTCCACCGGCGGACCGGCTCGCCCGATCTGCTGCGGGCCGCGGTGACCTTGGGCGAGGAGATCCGCGGAGCGGCCACTTCCGAGGGCGGGAAGAGAGTTTGGAGGAATCGCCGAGTGTCGGGGCTGGCGGAGTCGGCGCTCTTTCTGACGGGCCTTTCGCACGGCGCCGCCGGCCTCGGCCTGGGGCTGCTCGAGCTCTTTCCCGTCACCGGGCGCGAGCAGTTCCTCACCGACGCGCTCGCCGCCTTCGACTACGAGGACGCGCTGTTCGACTCCAAACGTGGCAACTGGCCCGACCTGCGGGGCGCCGAGGACGGCGGCTCCGGCGCGCCGATGACGGCCTGGTGCCACGGTGCGCCCGGGATCGGGCTCGCCCGGGCGCGCGCGGCGGCGATCGATCCGGAGCGCGCTTCGACCTACCGGAAGAGCGGCCGGCGGGCTCTGACGACCACCGTTAGCTCGCTGCGGGAGGGGCTCGCCACCCCCGGCGCCGACTCCTGCCTCTGCCACGGCCAGTGCGGACTCATCGAGACGATCTGCCTGGCATCCGGTCCTCTCGCCGCATCGAGCTCGGATGGGCTGCCACGCCGCGCCCTCCTCCGTCTCGCAGGTCGCTACGGCGGACGCGGCTGGCCGTCGGGGTTGCGCACGCGACGCCGGAATCCGTCGCTGTTTCTGGGCGAAGCGGGGGCGGGCTATACTCTCTTACGAATCCAGTGTCCACGATCGGTGCCATCCATCCTCGTGCCGGGGATGCTCGGGGGAGAGGAGCCCTGCTGAGAGTTGTGTTGACGGCTGTGCTGTTCGGCCTTCTGCTGTCGTCTCCCACGGCCGCAGCCGGCCCGCCCCGGGTGGTCATCCTCGACATGCCGGTCGTTGGGCAGGAGAAGGGAATCTGGTGTTGGGCCGCGGTCAGCGAGATGGTCATCAAGTACCAGTACGACCGGAGGCTCGAGGCGTACGACGAAGATCTCGGGCAGTGCGCGATCGTCGAGTACACGGTCGATCCCGAGGCTGGCGAGATTGACTGCTGCAAGGAGATGCTCTCGGCGCAGGAGGAGGAACTCTGTGTCAAGACCGGCGTACCTCTCTACGGGAAGGCCCAAGAACGGCTGCTTTCCGAGTGGCCATGGAAGTTCCCGCTCGGATTCGAGTGGCACAACGACCAACCCGAACTGGCGTGTGCCTGGGACGCCACCGACGAGAGATGGGAGAAGTGCGGTACCTCGGAGGAGGCCGCGGTGTCGTGGGAGGAGCTCCAATCGGAGATCGACAGCGACCGGCCGGTCGTCTTCGCCTGGCGATTCGAGGGGGGCGGCGCTCACGTGATGGTCGCCACGGGCTACGTCGCCAATGAGGATCCGGACGCTCCCGTTCGATGGGTCGTGATCAACGACCCCTGGCCGCCCTATGTCGGGTCGCGGTACGTGGTGCCGTACGACATCTTCGTCAGCGGCCCCTTCGAAGGCTACTGGAACCACAGGTTGCAGCCATGACCCGGGGAAGACTCGTAGCTGCGGTCATCCTGACCGTCACTCTTGCGGCTCCTGTCTCGGCCGCGGCCAACGACCCGAGAGAGGCCGCGGAAGAGGCGCTGTTGGGCATCCAGTTCCTGAGCGACAACCGGGGGAACGTGGCGGAGACCCTGGGATTCGAGCTGCACGGCACCGCCCGCGGGACGGTCGTGCTCGACGCCAAGGATCCGCTACCGGTCTACGAGATCCTGACCTCGGACCTGAAGCACTCGCCGATGTTCAGCGCGATCAAGGAGGAGATCGAGAAGGAGGACCCGGAGGCCTACGAGAAGTACTTCAAGGACGCCGAGAACCTCTCGGATGCGTTGTCGGAGGTGCCGCCCGAGGAGCTCGGCGATGCGGGGGCGTTCATGATGTTCATGGACATAATCTCCGGAGGCAGCAGGGAACGAGTGCTCCAGAAGCTCGGCAGCCAAGAGCCGAGGCAGATGGTGTTCCGGGCGCTCAAGGAGTCGGATCCCCGGCAGATCACGCCGGTCGTGGTTCGCAGGTACTCCGACCCCGAGGACGCCGGCTCCGAGCGGTGGCGCCTCTTCAAGGTCGGCCAGGCGACGCTGGCCAAGACGCTGCGGTGCTACCCCGAGATCGACTACCTCCTCCAGGTGCCCGAGCTCTATCTCTTCTTTGCGGCGATGCCTCCGGCTGCGGCGGTGCCGCCCGGCGAGATGGCCGAGGACTGCCGGCCGGCCGCGCCCGAGAAGCCGCTCGAGGACGAATCGCAGTGCCCGGAGGGCTCCCCGGACGCCGAAGCGAGCGACGGTCCGCACGTGGACGACTGCCTGGTAGCCATCTACGGCTTCCCCGACGTGTTCGGCGTACGAGCGGGTGCACAGGATAGCCTCGGAGAGTGGCTCAAACGGATGGAGTTCCTCGCCAAGATCTGGCGGGGCTCACCCTGGCGGTCCCTCCTGCTCGTTCCCGAGTCGCGGGTAGAGGGCCCAGTGGCGGTGCTCGAGTCCGAGACCGACAAGTAGCGCTTCTTCCGCGCCGGCACGAGCGCACGAAGTGCGGCCAAACTTTGCTAGAATAAGAGGTTGCTGCTCCGACAGGCTCCCTACTCCAAACCCATGTGAGGACTGACTCATGGCGAAGTCCCTGTATTTGATCAACCCCAAGAACACGAACCCGAGCTACTTCGGGGCCGAGGTCTACGAGTTCATGGGCCTGCCGCCGATCCAGGCGGTTGCTGATCTGGCGACGGTCACGGTGGCGGCGATGGCGCCGAAGGACTGGAAGATCGAAATCTGCGAAGAGCACATCGAGCCGATCAACTACGACACGGATGCCGACTTCATCGGCATCACCGGCAAGATCACCCAGGAGAGAGCCATGCTGGCCGCCGCCGACGAGTTCAGGCGCCGCGGCAAGACGGTGATCGTCGGCGGCCCCTACGCATCGCTTTCGCCGCACATCATCCGCGGTCACTGCGACATCCTGGTGATCGGTGAGATGGAGTCGATCGCGGAGGAGTTCTTCAACGATCTCGAGAACGGCACCTGGAAGGCTGAATACGAGTGCCCGCAACCGGATCTCTCCACTTCGCCGCTGCCGCGCTGGGACCTCTATCCAAACGACGAGGCATTGGTCGGCTGCGTCCAAACTTCGCGCGGTTGTCCTTTCGAGTGCGACTTCTGCGACGTCATTCAGTATCTGGGCCGCAAGCAGCGCCACAAGCCGGTGGAGATGGTGATCGCCGAGCTCGACCAACTCTACGACCTGGGCTACAACTCGGTCTTCCTCGCCGACGACAATTTCACCGTCTACCGCAAGCGGGCCAAGGAGCTGATGGAGGCGCTGCGCGACTGGAATCTGAGCCGTCCCAACGGGCCGATGTCATTCCAGACCCAGGTTTCGATCGACGCCGCTCGCGATCCCGAGATCATGCGGTTGATGGCAGAGTGCGGGCTGACATCGGTCTTCGTCGGCATCGAGACCCCCAACATGGAGGCCCTGAAGGAGACCAAGAAGCGCCAGAACGTGGGCATCGACCTGGTGCAGCAGATAGGCGTCTTCTTCGAGCACGGCATCGTGGTGCTGGGCGGCATGATCGTCGGCTTCGACGCCGACGGCATCGACATCTTCGAGCGCCAGTACGAATTCGCCATGCTCAGCGGCATCCCGGTGTTCAGCCTCAACCCCCTGGTGGCGATGAGCGCGACACCGCTCTACGCCCGCCTCAAGGACGCGGGGCGGTTGGTGGCCTCCGACGCCGAGGTCTCGGATTCGATACTGAAGACCAACTTCGTACCGACCCAGATGACCAACGAGCAGCTCACCGAGGGGATGACCTGGCTCTGCAACCGTCTCTACACTCCGGATCGCTTTGCGGACCGGGTCGAGACCATGCTCAAGAAGCTGGGCCCCCCGCGGGGCGCCTTCGCCCTGGAGCGTGGTGATGCCGGAAAGCCGCTGCCGCGCAAGGCCGATCAGTTGGGCGTCAACGTGCTCAAGAAGATGATCCGCCAGGGGCCGGAGGAGCGCAAGATGTGGTCGCGCATCCAGGAGCTGATGGCGGCCTACCCGGGCTCGGAGAACGCGGTCATCCGCTCGCTGATGCGCTACGCGCAAGTCCGCTGCCTCTATGAGACCCAGGAGTTCTGGGAGCCGATTCCCGCCGACAATCTGCCTTTCCAGGGGGTCGCCCCTGAGGGTTCGACCGCCGGCGGCAGCTCCCCGTTGGTGCAGATCGGCGGCTCCTGAGTCGGCTGGTATCGCCCGCCCACGATCTCCTCTCGTCGCGGTGGGCGCAGGCTCGACATCCGCTCCCGAGCGAGTGCGCCGGGTAAGGCCGGGCTTCGGTCCGTCCAATCGGCGTAGCGAGATGAGTCAGCCCGAATGACCGGGGCCGCAGACCGGTGGGCTGGTCACGATCGGCTCGGGAGCCTGAGCGGCAGTCGCACGAGGCTACCGGCCGCCCATGTCCGGCGGCGTCGGCGTCTCGGGGTCGCCTTCGAAGCTCTCGAGCGCCTCGAGTAGGACCTCCACCGCCTTCTCGATCGAGGGGTCGCGGCCTGCGGCGATCGCCTCCGGAAGATCCCAGACTTCGAAGTCCGGCTCGACGCCGACGTTCTCGACCGCCCATTCGCCGTCGGTGTCGTAGAACCGGAAGGTCGGATAGAGGATGCCGCCGCCGTCGGCCAGCAGTGGATTGCCCGAGATTCCGATCAGGCCGCCCCAGGTGGTGGTGCCGATCAGCGGACCGAGTCCCTCCTTGCGAAAGTAGTACGGCAGCGCGTCGCCGCCCGACGCGGCGTAGCCGTTGATCAGCATGGCTTTCGGCCCGTCGTGGCGGAAGCCGGGGGTGGTGAACGCCTCGATGCCGCGCCGCGACCAGTAGGAGAGCGTCGTCCTCGACAGCATCTCGATCATGCGGTCGGGGATGAAGCCGCCACCGTTGTAGCGGTCGTCGACGATCAAGGCCGGCTTGCTCACCTGGCTGTAGAAGAATCTCTGGAGCGCCCGGTTGCCCTCGATGGCGGTGTTGGGCAGATGCATGTAGCCGATCCGGCCGCTCGACAGCTCGTCGACCAGGGCGGCCCGGCTGGTGATCCAGTCGAGGTAACGGAGCGGCCGCTCGTCGGTGATCGTCCGCACGGTCACGGTTCGGGCACCGCTCGAGCTCGGTGAGTCGTTGAGCTCCAGCTCCACCTGCTGATCGCCCTTGCCCTCCAGTAGCCGGTAGGGGTTGTCGGAGGTGGTCAGCTCGACGCCGTCGATCGCCAGCAGGAAGTCGCCGACGCGGGCGTCGATGCCGGGCTCGGTGAGCGGCGACCGGTAGGTGCCTTCCCAGTTCTCGCCGGCGAAGATCTTGGAGATCCGGTAACGACCCGACTCGTCCGCCTCGATCTCGGCGCCGAGCATGCCCCCTTCGACACGCTCGACCGTGCGCTCGCTGCCTCTCTGCACGTAGGCGTGGCCGGCCTCGAGCTCGCCCGCCATCTCGCCGAAGATGAAGTCCAGATCGGTACGGTGGGCCACGTGCGGCACCAGGACGCCATAGCGCTCCTTCATCGTCTGCCAGTCGACGCCGTGCATCCGCTCGTCGTAGAACCAGTCGCGGCCGATGCGCCAGCCCTCGTCGAACATCTGCTGCCACTCGAGGCGGGGCTCGAGCCTCATGCGGACATTCGACAGATCGATCCTCTCGGCCTCGGCGCCGGGCTCGGCCTCGGCGATGCTCCAGCCGTCGTCCTTGCGCATCAGGACCTTCTCCCCCCGTGCGGCCAGGACGTACTCGCGCACCCCGCCGGCGATCTCCTTCTCCTCCCGCTCCTCCAGGTCGTAGCGCATCAACGCCGGGTCGCCGCCGTCCGGTAGCTTGCGGTAGAGCACGGCACCCTCCACCGCCGCCAGCCCGTCGTAGTTCCCCGCCGCCAGGCCGGGCAGGGCGACCGTGCGGGAGACGAAGCCCTCGGCCACCACCGTCACGCGGGGCTCCTCTTTTTCTTCGTCCTCCTCGTCGCCGTTCTCGCCGTCGCCGCCGTCGATCTCGACCTCGTCGGAGCGGAGCGGAAAGAGCGCCTCCGCGGCGGGGTCGAGAGCCGCGGCGTAGACCCGGGTGGCGTTGTCGTAGACGTAGTTGAACTCGAAATCCGAGAAGTTGATGTTGTAGTCGCGGTTGCTCAGGAAGAAGAGGTGCGACCCGCCGGTGCCGAACACCGGCTGGACGTCGAAGGTCTGGCCGTCGCCCAGGATGGTCACGCTCCGCTTGCCGAGCGAGTAGAGCCCCAGGGCCGGCAGATCGGTCTCCGGGTGGGTCGTCTCGAAGACGACCCACCGACTGTCGGGCGACCATCGGTAGTAGTCGATGTCGCCCAGGCGCCCGGTGGCCGCCAGCGTCATGGCTCCGCTCTCGACGTCGAGCACGTGCAGCCGGGAGGCGCTGTCGGCGAACGCCAGCGACTTGGAGTCCGGGCTCCAGCGCGCCGGGTAGCGCCAGACCGCGCTCCCCTCGGTCAGCTGACGCGGGTCGCCTTCGCCATCCTGGGACGCCAAGTAGAGCTCCATCTCGCCGCTCGCGTCGGAGTAGTAGGCGACCCAGCGGCCGTCGGGCGACCAGGCGGGCGCGCTCTCGCGCACGCCCTGCGTGAGGGTCAGATTGCGGGTCGCGCCGTTCTTGGCCGGCACGCTGAACAGATCGCCGCGCGACTCCAGCACCACTCGCTTGGCGTCGGGCGCGACGTCCACCGCCACCGCGTCGTCGCCGACGTCGATCCAGCGCGCGACCGTGTCCGGCAGATCGTTGCCGATGGTCACGGGGATCTTCGCCTGCCGCCCCGTTTCGAGGTCGTATCGGTAGAGCCAGCCGCCGTTCATGAAGACGATGGCACCGGTGCCGAGGCTCGGCCAGAGAACGTCGTACTCGTCGAAGTCGGTGAGCTTGACGGTCTCGCCGCTCTCGGGGTCGATCGAGAACAGGTTGAGCGTGTGCTCGCGGTCGGAGGTGAAGTAGATCTTGTCGCCGTGCCACATCGGGAAGTTGTCGCCTCCCTGCCAGTCGGTCAGGCGCCGGGACTGCATCGCCTCCAGATCGAGTGTCCAGATGTCTTGGTTGCGTCCACCCATGTGCCGCTTCCAGGTGCGGAACTCGCGGTCGAAGTAGGTGTAGGCGAGCTTCGTGCCGTCGGGTGAGAACGAGGCGCTGCCTCCGACCGGTACGGGTAGCGGCTGCTCCAGCCCACCCGCGGGATCGACCAGGTAGTAAAGGCCCGGGCGGCGGCCCCAGGGTGTGCGGTTCATTCGCACCAGGATCTTGCCGTCGGCGCTCCAGCCCTGCACCCAGTAGTCGAAGCCGCCGCGCGGCGGCATGATGCCCACGTCGTTGTAGAAGGTCAGCTGCCTGGGCTCGCCGCCGGCCGCTGGAATCACGAAGACCTGACGGGTGCCGCTGTACTCTGCCGAGTAGGCGACCCACTTCCCGTCCCCCGAGATCTTGGGCGTGAGCTCGACCCCCTCGTGCGAGGTGAGGCGCCGGGCTTCGCCGCCGGTCGAGGCGACTCGCCAGAGGTCGCCTGCGTAGGCGAAGACGACGAAGTCACCGTGGATGGTCGGGTAGCGCAACAGGCGTGCTTCGTCGGCCGCGGCCGAACCGCTCGCGAGAGCGAGCGCGAGAGCGCAGACGACGGTCATGAGTGAACGAGCGACGAGCGTCATTCGGGTCCTCCAGACTGGTTCGTTCGGGTAGTGGCGGGCGGTGAGCTCCCGCCACCCGTCCAGTGTATCGAGCCATGGAGCCGATGAGTCTCAGGCTTCCGTCCCGGTCTCCAGGTCCGCCTCTCGATCGAACAGAGGTCGAGCCTCAGAAGGAACCAGAGGAAGGCGGGGGTGGCCATCGGCTGCAGCGCCTGACCGGCCGGCCGCGGCTGAGTTACCGGGCCTCGATAAAACTGTCGAACGCGCTGGGCGTCTTGAAGATCCGCTCGATCTCGTCGATCTCGATCGGAATGCCCCTGCTCAACCACTCGAAGCCGTTTTCGGTCACCAGCACGTCGTCTTCGAATGCGATGCGGGGCTCGCCGGGCTTCATCACGCCCTGCTCGATGGAAAGCACCATGCCCGGCTGCAACGGCACGGTGTAGTCGCCTTCGTCGTGCACTTCCATGCCGATGAAATGTCCAATGCCGTAGTAGTAGTCGACGTCGTAGCCGCCCGCATCGCGCAGCATCTGTATCGCTTTGTCGTGTAGGTCCCACCAGGTGACACCCGGTCGAACCATCTCGATGACGGTGGTTTGCACGTCGAGAGCGATCGTGTACAAGCGACGTTGCTCGGTTGTGAAAGTGCCATCGACCGGGATGTTGCGCTGAATGTCGGCCGAGTAGTGATTGAAGGCGGCGCCGGTGTCGGTCCAGACCATGTCGCCGGGCTCGATGACGGCCCCCCCGGAGCGCGGCACGAATTCGATCCAGCCCTCGGGAACGCTCGGTTCGGCTTCGGAATCGTCGCCGGTCTCGCGGCGCACCGAGGTCGGGAAGCCGAGCGTCGCACCGTGATACCTGTACACGAAGTCCATCACCTCCATGACTTCCTTCTCGGTCATCCCGGGTCGTGCCGCACGCAGCGCCTCGACCACTCCGTCGCCGGTGATCTCGACCGCGCGGCGCAGATTCGCCAGGGACCAGGAGTCCTGCAGCATGCGCACCTGGTCCAGGATGTCCGCCGAGTCCCGCAGGGCGATCTCCGGAGAGAACCGGCGGATGCGCTCGAACGTCTCGATGCGAGCCGGTTCGGGCATGCCGAGCCGGAAGAACCGTGGGTAGTTGAGGTACAGCACCTTGTCGCTGCGGCCCCAGGCGCGGGCCAGCGCGGCGGCCAGCGGGTAGCGGCGTACCTGGGTGACGCGCCAGTCGCGGAAGTCGGTCATTGCGACCGAGAGGTTCTCCTCGAGCTTCGAAAACCGTCGCACCTCTGCGATACCGGTACGACTCGACAGGGCGGCGGGATCCCCGGAGGTGTAGAGGACCACCCGATCGCGCGGCTCCTCGTCGAGCCTCCCTTCGGCGTCGGCGTGTGCCGGTAGCAGGAGTATCGCGGAGTCGAGGCTGTCGATGCCGTCCAGACCCGTCAGGTAGATGAAGTCGTGATTGTCGGAGTGGGGCACCTGGAACTCGAGCCGCCTCTCCTGCGCCCGCTCGACGGAAAAGATCAGCATCGCGCCGGAGGGCATGGCTTCGATGACTCGCGCTCTGCGCCTGGCAAAGATGTCGCGCAGCCGGGCCGGGTCGGGGTCGTCCACGTCGATCTCGGCGGCGATGGCGGCCTCGCTCGCGTAGTCGTAGCTGAACGGGCTGAACAACGGCTCTTCGTCGGCAGCGGCCGAACGACCGACGGGAGTGGCTAGCAGCAAGCATGTGATGAGCATGGGTAGCGGACGGTGCATCTCTACCTCCCTGATTGCGGTCTGGGTCGGGTCTGTTCGCTCTCTCGGCGCGACAGTGCCGGAATACTGCCATCATTTGGTTCTCAGGCGCCCCTTCCTTGGAGCGGCTCCTCGCGCCGCCGAGGGCTCGTTGACGATCTCGACGCGCTCGGTATCCTGACCGTGTGGCGCCCGGGCTCTATCTGCACGTGCCGTTTTGCGCAACGGTCTGCCCCTACTGCGACTTCGCGGTGGTGGTCGGAGACGTCGAGCGGCGCGAGCGCTTCGTTCGGAGCCTGATCGCGGAGACCGGGCTGTGGGGTGACGCGGATGCGGGTGCGTGGGAGGGCTTCGACACGATCTACTTCGGCGGCGGTACTCCTTCGCTGGTCGAGCCCGACCAGCTCGACCGGATCCTTGCGGCGATCTCCAGCCGTCTGCGGCCGGCGGACGACCCGTGGATCTTTCTCGAGGCGAACCCGGAAGACGTGACCGTCGAGCGGCTCCGCGCCTGGCGAGCGCTCGGGGTGCGCACTCTCAGCCTGGGCGTCCAGTCCTTCGATCCGACGGCGCTCGAGTTTCTCGGGCGCGGGCACACTCCGGATCAGGCGCGCCGGGCGGTCGAGGCGGCCGCGACCGCCGGCTTCTCCACGCTCTCGATCGATCTGATCTACGGCTTGCCCGGCCAGAGCGAGGCGGCGTGGCGTTCGGATCTCGAGACCGCGGTCGCGCTCGGCCCCGACCACCTCTCCTGCTACCAGCTCACCGTGCACGAGAAGACCGTGTTCGGCGTGCGCAAGCGCCGCGGCGAGCTGGAGGAGATGCCCGAGGATCGGCAGGCCGTGCTCTTTCTGCTCACGCATCGCCTCCTGCGTGACGCCGGCCTGCCGGGCTACGAGGCGTGTAGCTTCGCGCGCGAGCCGGAGCACCGCTCACGCCACAACACGAAGTATTGGGACCACACGCCCTACCTGGGTCTCGGTCCGTCCGCGCACTCCTTCGCCGGCCGGCGGCGCTGGTGGAACCACCGGTCTCTCGGAGCCTGGCAGCGGTCGGTCGATGCCGGCGAGCGGCCGATTCAGGCCACCGAGGAGCTCGGCGATCGCGAGCTGGCGCTCGAGCGCCTGATGCTCGGGCTGCGAACCTCCGTCGGCGTCGACGTGGAGGCGCTCGCGATCAGCTGTGGTGTCGACCTCACCCGTGACTCGCCGAGGCTCGAACGGCTGATCGCGGACGGGCTGGTCGAACGGGACGGTCGTTATCTACGCGCTACGCTCCGCGGCCTGGCGGTCGCCGACGGCATCGCGCGCGACCTGGCGCCTTAGCCGCTAGCTACTCGCGACGCTCCATCCGCTTGCGCAGGCTGAGCGGCCGCATGTCGGTCCAGACCTCCTCGATGTAGTCGAGGCACGCTCGCTTGGAGCCGGTCTTGCCGATCGCCTTCCACCCCGCCGGGACCTCCTTGTCGGCGGGCCAGATCGAGTACTGCTCTTCGTGATTGATGACCACCGCGTACTTGTGCGTCTCGTCGGGTGGACCCCATCTCTCGTGCCAGCGCATGCGCTCTCCCTTCTCGAGCCCGCCGCGTCCGGCCGTCACGCCGCTCGGAGGACTCTCCGTGGTTTTTCGAGTTCGGTCGAGTGTCTCACAGCCGGACCTCGCCCTTCCCGTTCGGGACCCGCCGGCGTGACCTGCTTTTCCTCCGACTACGACGTCAACGGCCAGAAGAGCGGCAGCACGAGCAGCACGACCGCCAGGCAGATCAGCGTCAGCGGCAGGCCGACCTTGATGTAGTCCGAGAAGCGGTAGCCGCCGGGGCCCATGATCAGCACGTTGGCCGGATGCGCGACCGGGCTCATGAAGCTGGCCGAGGCCGACAGCGCGACGGTCATCATCAGGGCGAGCGGGGAGAGGCCGAGATCGGCGGCGGTGTTGAGGGCGATCGGCGCCATCAGAATGGCTACCGCGGAGGTGGGCATCACCTGCGCGCCCAGGGCGGTGACGACGTAGAGACCGGCGACGATCAACAGCGGCGAGCCTTCGCCGATCAGGCCGACCACCTGGTCGGTGAGCCAGCGCGCGGCGCCGGTCTCCTGCAGCGCCATCCCCATCGGCAGCATGCCGGCGATCAGGAAGACCGCGCGCCACTCGATCGACCGGTAGGCGTCGTCCATCGTCAGGCAGCGGGTCAGGATCATCAGGACGGCCCCGGCGACGGCGGCGATGTAGATCGGAATCACCCCGAGCAACACGGAGAGCACGACCCCGCCCATCAGCGCGGCGGCGAGCGGCGCCTTCTTGATATCGACCGACTCCTGAGCCTCCTCGGACAGGAGGATGAAGTCGGGCTCCGTGGCAAAGAGCTTGAGCTTCCGCCGCGAGCCGTGAAGGAGCACGCCA
>JAHEKO010000047.1:10691-14563 GCA_024638355.1 Acidobacteriota bacterium | reverse complement strand
CGGCGCGTCGCCATGGTGGCGACTCTCCTCGTGGCGAGCGGAGGCTGGGCGCTGGTCAAGACCGGCGGCATCAGCAGCACCGGCACCGACTTCTCGTGGCGCTGGGCGGCCACTGCCGAGGAGCGGTTGCTGGCGCGGGCGGGCGATCAACCGCGAGCTCCGGCTCCGGTTCCCGTAGCGGCGGTCGCCGAGCCCGGCTGGCCCGGGTTTCGCGGACCCAATCGCGACGGCGTCGTCGCGGGCGCGCGCATCGGCACCGACTGGTCGGCATCGCCACCCCTGGAGCTATGGCGCCGGCCGATCGGACCCGGCTGGTCGTCGTTCGCCGTTCAGGGCGACCTCCTCTACACCCAGGAGCAGCGCGGCGACCAGGAGATGGTCTCCTGCTATCTCGCCGCCACCGGCGAGGCGGTGTGGCGGCACGGCGACCCGGTGCGCTTCTGGGAGGCCAACGCCGGCGCCGGCCCCCGCGCCACCCCGACCCTGAGCGGGAGTCGGGTCTTCACCTTCGGCGCCACCGGGCTCCTGAACGTGCTGGAAGCCGACGACGGCGACCTGGTCTGGTCGCGCGACGTGGCGGCGGACACCGACACCGAGATTCCGTATTGGGGCTTTTCGGGCTCACCGCTCGTGGTCGACGACCTCGTCGTCGCGGCCGCCGCCGGTCAGCTCGCCGCCTACGATCTGGCCACCGGCGAGCCGCGCTGGCTCGGACCCGAGGGGGGCGCCGGCCACAGCTCGCCGCATCTCCTGACGATCGATGGAGTTCGACAGATCGTCCTGGCGAGCAGGGCCGGGATCACCGGCGTCGCCCCCACCGACGGCACGGTGCTCTGGGAGCACGCCTGGAACGGCTTCCCGATCGTCCAACCCGCGCAGGCCGGCGGCGACCTGCTGGTCAGCGTCAGCGAAACGGGCGGGCTCCGCCGGCTGGGAGTCGCGCGCGCCGCGGACGGGTGGGCTCTCGAAGAGCGCTGGACTTCGCTCCGGCTCAAGCCCTACTTCAACGATTTCGTCGTGCACGAACGCCACGTCTACGGCTTCGACGGCGGGATCCTGGCGAGCATCGAGCTCGAGAACGGCGAGCGCCGCTGGAAGGGCGGGCGCTACGGCCAGGGGCAGCTCGTCCTCCTGCCCGAGCAAGACCTGCTGCTGGTGCTCTCCGAGAAGGGCGAGCTGGCGCTGGTCGCGGCGACGCCCGAGAGATTCACCGAGCTCGCGCGGCTTCCCGCGATCGAAGGCAAGACGTGGAACCACCCGGTCCTGGTCGGCGACCGCCTGCTGGTGCGCAACGCTTCCGAGATGGCGGCCTTCCGGCTACCGGCCGCGGGCGGCTGACGCCGGCGCTCGCTCCCGGATCGCGGCGGCGGCGCCCACGTCGGGCGAGACGGGAGCCGGCATGTCCGGCGCGTGCGCCCCGGCGGGTCGCCGATGGAGAACGCTCGCCAGGACGTCGTCGAGCGCCCCACCCGCACGAGCATCGCCCGTGGGGCCGCGCCAGGCGACGTGACCGTCGGGGCGCACGAGCACCGCGCCGCCCCGCTCGAGCCCGTAGAGCTCGCGCCAGTTTCCGGTCGGGTCCTCGAAGTCGCCCTCGGAGCCGATGGTGACGAGTCGGACGCCGGCACGCAGCGCGGGCTCGACTCTCTCGAGGGCCGCGCGCCAGGAGTCGCCGGGCGAACCGGTCAGCAGCACCCAATCCCGCTCGAAGAGATCGAGAATCGACAGCCGGCCCCGCTTGCCGACCAGCCAGGTGTGCGGAGCCCGGGCGCCGGGACTCGCCGCCGGAAGATAGGTCTGCGTCGAGAACGCCGGCGCCGGCGCTCCGTCGGCGATCACCGCCGACGAGGCGTAGCGGAAGCCCAGCGCGCGGCCTGCCGAGCTGATGTGGTCGACCTGCTCGCGAGCTCCGGCCTGAACCGCCTCGCGTTCGCCCGCCTCGACCGATTCCTGGATGCCCCAGATGCGTCGAGCGTTCCCGGCGCTCCAGGCGGCGTTGGACTCGGCCACGGGCTTGCGCTCCGCTTCGTAGGTGTCGAGCAGCGCGGGACCGGTCTCGCCGGCGAGGACCGCCGCCAGCTTCCAGCCCAGGTTGTGGGCGTCCTGGATGCCGGTGTTCATGCCGAAGCCCCCGGTCGGCGCCATCACGTGGGCGGCGTCGCCGGCCAGGAACACCGGGCCGCTACGAAAGCGGGCGGCCGCCTGCGCGCCCATCTTCCAGAGGGTCGCGTTGATCACCTCGACCGGCAGGTCCGGAATGCCCACGGATCGCCGGATCCTGGCGACGTACTCCTCGGTGGTGGAGACCGGCGGTGGGCCGCCGTTGCCGGCGTCGTGCCGGGCGATGCACAACCACCGCGTCGTGCCGTTGACCACGCCGATCCAGTCCCCCTCGGTGCAGTAGTAGATGTCGGCGGGCCGTTGGGCGGTCCACGGCGTCAGGTCCGCCCGAAAGTAGACGCTCATCTGATGGGAGAGCGCGGCGGGGCCGTTCATCGCGATGCCCAACCGCCGGCGCACGAAGCTCGAAGCCCCGTCCGCCGCGACCATGTAGCGGGCCCGGCAGGTTCGCGTCTTCCCGCTGGCGGCGTCGACCAGCTCGGCGTCGACGCCGTCGCGTGTCTCGCGAAAGCTCCGGAGCTCGGTCGAGAACTCGAGCTTCGCAGCCGGCAGGGTCGACGCGTGCTGGTGGAGCGTCTGTTCGACGACGTCTTGCGAAACGATGCGCCGGACCGTCGGGCTCTTGCCGTCGCGCCGGCCGTCGGACGTCTCGATTCGCGCGATCTCTTCGCCCGCCAGCGTCTTGCACCAGATGAAGCGCAGGAAATCCTGCGACAGCGCGCCGTCGCAAACCGCGTCTTCCACCCCCCACTGCCGGAAGAGCTCCATCGTTCGCACGTTGACGGCCCGGGCCTTCGGGTGGTCGGTGGTCGTGGCGTGACGCTCGACCAGCAGAGATCGCACCCCGTGGCGCGCGAGCACGATGGCCATGCTCAGTCCCGTCGGCCCGCCGCCGACGATCAGCACTGGGGTCGTTCTCATGAAAGCGCCCATCCTAGTCGCCCCGCAGGCTGCAAAGGCCCCGTCCGTCCCCGGTGCGAGGCCGGGAGGCGCGCGGCTTGCTTCGGCGTGACGCTCTACTTCTTCCTCGGGTCGTTCCGACCGAGCTGCTCGTGGCTCGACACCCAGTCGAGCGACGAGATGGCGGCGGCGAGGGAGATCTCGCCCGCGAGCACGGTGCCGGCCACGATCTCGGCGAACTTCATCACCTTGCCGACCCCGGCGCACCCCATGATCGCGAGCCCCTCCTGCTGGGTCGGAAGCCCGGTGCCGCCACCGACGGTGGCGACGATCAGCGAGGGCAGCGTGATCGACATGTAGAGGTCCTTCTCCGACGTCAGCTCGGTGTAGACCAGTCCGGCCGACGACTCGGAGACGTTCGCTACGTCCTGGCCGGTGGCGATGAAGATCGCGGTGATGGCGTTGGCGGCGTGGCAGCCGTTGTTGTTGGCGCCCGAAAGCATGGCACCGATGTTCGCCACCTGCGCGTGGCGATGGATCGACTCGGTCTCGGCGTCCATGATCTCGCGGAGCACGTCGCGCTTGACCACGCACTCGGCGGTGACTCGCTTGCCGCGAGTGCGCATCGAGTTGATCATCGAGGCCTTCTTGTCGGTGGCGAAGTTCGACTCCAGGTAGAAGTGCTCGATCTCGACGTCCTTGCAGCTCTGCAGGATCCAGTTGCACGCGGCGAAAGTCGCCTTGCCGACCATGTTCATTCCGGCCGCGTCGCCGGTGGTGAAGTTGAAGCGGGTGAAGACGAACTTGTTCGACAGGTAGTAGTCGACGTACTTGAGCCTGGCGAACGGATC
>JAHEKO010000047.1:8195-10591 GCA_024638355.1 Acidobacteriota bacterium | reverse complement strand
CGAAAGTCGCCTTGCCGACCATGTTCATTCCGGCCGCGTCGCCGGTGGTGAAGTTGAAGCGGGTGAAGACGAACTTGTTCGACAGGTAGTAGTCGACGTACTTGAGCCTGGCGAACGGATCGGACTCCGCGCAGACCGCCTTGATGTCGTCCATGTGCGAGACCAGCCAGTCGGCGAAGCGGCGCGCGCTCGCCCCGTCTTCGAGAATGAACACCGGCGCCCGCTGCATGTTGTCGCCGACCACCGCGCACTTCGCGCCGCCGCTCTCGTGGATCACCTTCATCCCCCGGTTGTACGACGCCACCAGCGTTCCCTCGGAGGTCGCCAGCGGCACGTAGAACTCGCCCTGGGCATGCTGGCCGTTCACCAGCAGCGGGCCGGCGATTCCGAGCGGGATCTGGGCGACGCCGGTGAAGTGCTCGATGTTGCCGCGGGTCACGTGCGGCTCGAAGGAGTGGTGAGGGATGTGCTCGAGCTTCACGCCGAGATGCTCGCGCACGAACTCCCGGCGGGCGGCGACGACCCTTTCGCTGTAGTCGTCCTCCGGGTCACGCGGTACCGTGCCGGGCGGGCGGGCGCCCGTTCGCAGCGCATCCTTGACCCCGAACTTCAACTTGCCGAAGGGCGAAGTCTCGAAGGCGAACTCCAGGCCGTGCTTGCCCGCGTCGAGCGGGTCGACCGCCAGGTGGAAGGTCAGGAGCGTGCCGAGCGGAAAGTCGACCGGCCGCTCGGGATCGATCTGGACCACCGGGAAGGCGTTCCCGGAGTCGACCGCGACCTGAATCCGATCGAGGTGGATCGGCTCGCCGTTGAGCGCGATGCGCTCGATGCGGTACAGCGATGCCGGGCTGAGGCGGTTCTTGACCGAGAAGCGGACGCCCGCTTCCGAGTTCCTCAGGCTGGAGTGGTTGTAGAGGTTCCTGAGCAGCGCTTGGGGGATGAACGGCATGGCGGTACTCCTGCGATCAGATTCCCTGCCCGGGCCTTGGATACTAATGCATTGCCGCCGACCACCCCCAGAGGTGTGGCGATTCACCCCACGGAGTGATATCCACGGACCACATCCTGCCCGGCGAGAGAGGAGACCATGCTAGAGAAGCGTTCGATGTCCGTCCTGGCCATCGTGGCCAGCTCTGTCGTATTCGACCGGATTCGACCGTTCCTCAACAGGTCCGACCTCGAGGTCAACAGAACGACGAATGCCCTGGACGGACTCGGACTCTGCCGGCACGAGCCCCGCGACCTCGTCGTGGCGCAGTACCCCATGACCGGCTTCACGCCCCGGGACTTCTTCGATGCCTACTACGAGACGGACTCAGCTTGCGCAGAGGCGCCTCTACTGGTCCTGACCCGCGGCAATCGCGAATCGGAGATCCAGAGCTACCTGCAGGACAGGAGAGCCCGCGCGTGCTATCTGGAGTCGGCCCACGACGGCCATCTGCACCAGGCACTCTACGAGCTACTCAGCGTTTCCGCTCGTTGCTCGGGCCGCCTGCTGGCCACCATCGAGGTCGACTTCGGCGCGTCCACGGTGGAGCGCGTCTATCAGACCGTCAACATCTCCAAGACCGGCCTGCTCCTCAAGGCGCGGAAGATTCCCGACCCGGGCGCGGTTCTCGCTTGCCGCCTCCAGCTGCCGCAATCCGACGAGCCGGTGAGCACGATCGTCGAGGTGGTGCGAGTCACCGACCCCGACAAGGAAGGGTTTAGCGGCTTCGGCGTCCGGATCCTCGATTTCGAGGACGACGGCAAGCAGCTCCTGAGCCGGTTCGTCGAGAGCCGACTCGAGGCGCCGGAGGCCGGCGACTGAGCCGCCGGCGTCAGTCCAGGGACACCTCGGACTCGGACGCCACCCGGTGGCCGGCGAAGGTGCCGCCAGCCGCCGGCGGCGAGTCGAGGCCGGAAGCGACTGCGCGCCAGGTCCCCTCGAGGCGCCCGTCGATCCCCACGACGCCGCTCAGGTCCGCCACCTTGCCGCGCCGCGAGTCGATCGCCTCCAGTGCCATCCGGCCGTTGGCGAACGAGCCGCGCAGCGTGCCGCGACTGCCGTTGCTGCTGCGGTAGGTCCCAACCGCCACCAGGGCCCTGTTCAGGCCGCCCTGCTGGAACTCGAGCTCCACCAGAGCGAGTACGCCGATGGGCTCGAGCCGGAGCCTCCAGAGCCCCGCCGGGTTGTCCTCGCTGATCGGCGCCGGAGCCCGCTGCTCCAACCCCCGAGCCAGCTCGGCCAGGTACTCCATCTGGTCGTAGAGCTGGCTCCGCGACCGGGCCGTCGCCTGGAGGCTCTGGTAGGCGCGGTCGAGCGCGGTCGCGATCCGCCCCTCCAGCCTACGCATCTCGGAGACTGGGGTGTCGAGATCGCCGAGCAGCTCGGTGAGCTGGTTGTTGAGCGCGCG
>JAHEKO010000047.1:0-8095 GCA_024638355.1 Acidobacteriota bacterium | reverse complement strand
CCTGGAGGCTCTGGTAGGCGCGGTCGAGCGCGGTCGCGATCCGCCCCTCCAGCCTACGCATCTCGGAGACTGGGGTGTCGAGATCGCCGAGCAGCTCGGTGAGCTGGTTGTTGAGCGCGCGCAGCTCGTCGACGGCTCCCCGCGCCCGCTCGCGGGCGGCGAATACGTCGTCGAGGTCGCGTTCCAGGATCTCCGCCTGCCGCGCGAACTCCTCGGGAGTCGTCTGAGCTCCGAGCCCACCGCTGACAAGGAGCGGCAAGAGGGCGAACATCGGCACCAATCGAAGTTTCCGCATGCCGTGGATCCTACCCGCCCGTGACCTCGCGGCTACAATTGCCCAAGTTGGGAGCTTCCGGTGGGCTATCGCATCGTCGACGACTACTATCGCAGCGAGACCTTCGAGTTCTTTCGCGCCTACCGCAATCCCTTCTATTCGGTCTCCTTCAAGCTGCCGTTCGGCCGGCTGAAGGCTCTCCTCGACGAGCGGGGCTGGAGGGTCTACCTCAATCTCTGCTACTTCTTCACCCGGGCCGTCCAGCCGCTGGAGGACTTCCGCTACCGGCTGCGCGACGGCGAGATCGTTCTCCACGACGTCATCCATCCCGGCCTCACGGTGCCGGCCGCGGGCGGCCGGTTCGGCTTCGCCTTCTTCGACTACACGTCCGACGCCGCGCGATTCAACGCCGAGGCGGCGATGCCGCCGCCCGATGCTGGGGCGGATCTCCGCGAGCGGCACTCGGAGATCTACATCTACTACACCGCCATTCCCGGGATCCCGTTCACCGGCCTCACGCACGCCAGCGACGACCCGACCGACGGCGCTCCACGGGTCGGGTTCGGCAAGCCGTTCCGCGAAGGCGGCGAGCTCTGGGTGCCGGTCGGCGTCCAGGTCAACCACGCCTTCATCGACGGTCGCGCCCTGGGCGAGCTCTACGAGCGCGCCGTCGAGTGCTTCGAGAGCGCCGAGGCCTGAGCTGAACCTTCGCGCCGGAGATTCGCTTCCCGCGGCGCGGGCCGCGGCAGCCGGCGGACGATCCAGGCGACCAGCACGGCCGCCAGCGCCAGTCCGGCGCCGAACTCGCCGGTCCAGTAGGCCGTGGGCCCGGTGTCGAGCGTGTCCGCGCGTCGTTCGCCGGTATACTTCCCGCACCGTCACACATCGCGGCCACGCGCCTTCCCATGCACTTCAGGCCGGAGGAGATCCCATGCGTATCGCCTTGAACAACGTGCTCGTCGAGGACCAGGACAAGGCCCTGGCCTTCTACACCGAGGTGCTCGGTTTTCAGAAGAAGGTCGACCTGCCGATGGGCGAGTTCCGCTGGCTGACCGTGGTCTCGCCGGAGGATCCCGCGGGCGCCGAGCTGGTCCTCGAGCCCAACGCCCACCCCGCCGCGGTGGCCTATCAGAAAGCCCTCAAGGCCGACGGCATCCCGCAGGCCTCTTTCGCGGCCAAGGACGTGGAAGCCGAAGCCGCCCGCCTGAAGGCCGCGGGCGTGGTCTTCACCACCGATCCCACTCCCATGGGCGACACGGTGCTGGCGGCGTTCGACGACACCTGCGGAAACCTGATCCAGATCTATCAGGCCGAGTGAGCGCCGGCGCGGCGAGCGAGAATGAGGGCCACTCCAGCAGAATGAAGCGCTTCGTCATGATCGTGGGCCTGGTCCTCTTCGGACTCGGCCTCGGGCTGGGTGTGTTCGAAGTGGCGCTTCGCGTCACCGGGTTGGGGGGTCCGGCCGAGTTGGATCCGACCTACGACCGGTCGGCGCTGCGGTTTTCGCCCGACGTGGGCCGGCGCAACCCGTGGGCGCGAAACGAAGACGACGTGCTGACGGTGGCGGTGATCGGCGACTCGTTCACCAACAACTTCTCCAACCAGTGGTACGACGGCTACGTGCAGCGCCTGGAGCACCTCCTCAACCTGAACGAGGGCGCCCGGCCGGCCAAGGTCGGCGCCTTCGCGAAGAACGGCACGACGACCTTCCAGCAGCTCGAGCTTCTGGATTGGGCCCTCGACTGGGAAGCGGACCTCATCATCCTGGGCATCTTCCTCAACGATACGGAGGTCCCGGGCGATGAGGAGTTCGCCGCCCGCTTTACCTCCTCGCCAACCGGGTGGCGGCTCCAGGCGCTGACAAGCTCACGGGCGCTCGCCTGGCTCTACCTGCGATACGAGAGCGCGCGCAACAACTTGAGTCTCGACGAGCAGCTCGAGTACCTGTTCGCGCCGGACTACGAGGGTTTCAAGAAGTTCAAACGCGCGATACGCACGTTCGCCCGGAAGACCCGTGCCCGCGAGGTGGGCCTGGTGGCGGTGATCTGGCCCAACATGTTCGCGCTGGGTCCCGACTATCCGCTGGAGATGCCGCACGAGCGGATCGCGCAGGTCCTGAGCGACGCGGGGGTTCCCTATCTCGACCTGCTCGACGAGTTCCGGAACACGAGCCCCGTCCGCATGGCGACCTACCCCGGCGTCGACTCGCACCCGAGCGAGATCGCCCACCGGGTCGCCGCCACGGCTCTCTTCACGTTTCTGCTCGACGGCGGCCACGTCGACGGCTCCTACCGCCCCCGGAAGGAGAAGCACCCGATGGGCGAGCCCTACTGGCTCGGCCGGGTGCGCTATCGGCGGAATCGTTTCGCTCCACCCAAGAAGGACTGACCTCCGCCCCTCGCGGCGATAGTGCGCCCAGGGTCTGGATCGATGAAGTTTCAGTCGAAAAAGAAGCTCCTCGAAGCCATCGAGAGGGAACACGAGATCTTCGTGGATCTCGTCGAGTCGCTCCCGTCGCGCTCCTACGCCACGGCAGCCGTCTGGGGAGACGGCTGGACCGTCAAGGACCTGTGCGCTCACCTGACGGAGTGGGAGCAGATGTTCCTGCGCTGGTATCGCGACGGCCGGGAAGGCCGGGAGCCCGACCTACCGGCCGCGGGTTACAAGTGGAACGAGACCCCGCGGCTCAATCAGGCCATCTGGAAGAAGCACCGGAACGAATCGTGGCGCACCGTCAGGGCGGAGTTCGACGCGTCGTACCGGGAGATCCTGACCTTGGCCCGAGAGCTCGAGGAGACCGAGATCCTGACGCCCGGCTTCTTTCCGTGGACGAAAAAGGTCCCCTTGATGACCTACCTGGCCGCGAACACGAGCAGCCACTACCGCACGGCCACGAAGTTCATCAAGCGCTGGCTCCGCACCGGGCCGACGCCGAGCTGAGCAGACCCGCCGACCGGGTCCCTCGCGGACTCGATCACCAGTCGCTTTGGGTGGCGACGCGGACTCGAAGGCTCGGGTACTCTGATTCTGTCGGCACCAAGTCTGCTCGACAGGAGGTCGCGTCATGATCGAGCTGCCGGAGGCCGTAGTCCTCTCGGACCAGATCGCCCGAACCTTGACGGGCAAGAGGATCCGCGACGTGACCGTCCTCCAGTCACCGCACAAGCTCGCCTGGTTTCACGGCGATCCGCGGGAGTACCCTGAACGGCTGAGGGGGAAGCGCGTGTCGGCAGCCGAGCCCCAGGGCGGCATGGTGCGCGTCCGCCTGGGACGGACCTCCCTGGTCTTCCAGGAGGGCCCCGTCCTGCGCTACGCCAACGACCCCACGGCCGTCCCCGACAAGCATCAGCTCCTGCTGGAGTTCACCGATTCATCGTTCTTCTGGGTCGCCATCCGGATGTACGGCGGGATCGTCTGCTTCGAGGGGAAGGATCTGGACAACGACTACTACCGGGCCGCGCGCGAGAAGCCGTCGCCTCTCGCCGATGGATTCACCCGCGCCTACTTCCGCGGTCTGCGCGACGTACCCCGCTTCGAGAAGCTCAGCGCCAAGGCCTTCCTGGCAACCGAGCAGCGGGTGCCGGGCCTCGGCAACGGGGTCCTGCAAGACATCCTCTTCAACGCCAGAATCCACCCGAAGCGAAAGATGGCCAGCGTCTCCGATTCCGAATTCGAACCGCTCCACGCCTCGGTCCGCGGCACCCTCCGGGCGATGGTCGAGGGCGGCGGCCGGGATACCGAGACCGACCTCTTCGGCCAGGCTGGCGGCTACCGAACGGTCCTCAGCCGCAAGACCGTGGGCACGCCCTGCCCGAGCTGCGAAACGCCGATCTCCAAAGCGACGTTCGCCGGAGGGAGCATCTACTTCTGCACCCGGTGCCAGCCAGTCCGGTGAAGGCAGCCCGCGCCGTTCCGAGCTGCAACCAGAACGAGGCTTGGCTCGAGATCCTCACCGACCTGCGGCCTGGTCCGGGAGCGCCGCGCTCTAGTGAGATCGAAATACATGGAGGCTCGTAATGAAGCCCAGTGAGATCGGCTTCGGCCGCTTCTTCTTCCGCATCACGGCCTGTCACATGGTCACCTACATGATCGTCGGCGTGCTGGCCTACAAGATCATGGACTATCCGACGCTCTTCAATGAGGAGTGCTCGATCATGGTTCCCACGGACTCCCCCCGCGTGGCGCTGGGGCCCGCGCTTCAGGTGATCCGTGGCCTGATCTTCGCCCTGGCGCTCTATCCCTTCCGCCGGGTGTTTCTCGACGAGAGGCTCGGTTGGCTCAAGCTCTGGGGACTCTTCCTGGGGCTCGCGATCCTGTCCACGGCGGGACCGGCTCCCGGCTCCGTCGAGGGGATGATCTACACCAAGGCTCCCATCCCGGGGCAGATCCTCGGCCTCTGGGAAATCGTGCTGCAAACGCTGGCGATGTCCGTGCTCGTGGTGACGTGGCATCGCAACCCGAGTCGGGCCTGGAACATCACCATGGGGCTCCTCGCGGCTCTCGTCGTGCTGATGAGCGTCGCCGGCGCCACGCTACCGCGGCCCGAGAGCTTTCCGTAAGGGCGAGTCGAGACCGCCGTCGGCTCGACTCCGAGCGGAGCGGACCCCCCGAACCAGCTCCCTCGCGGACTCGATCACCAGCTCGGGTTGATCGGAGGCAATCGCATGGCCGCTTTCCGTGGCAATGACCTGCCTGCCTCGAGTCGAAAGCTCCGCAAGCTCGCGTTGCAGCTCGCGCTCGACCTCTCGCTTCCGCCGAACGTACTCCAGCGTTTCCGGCGACATCGTCTCGGAAACCTCGGCCGGTCTTCCCGCGCTGAGGACGATCAGCGGAAGGTCGCCGAGAGATGCCGGTGGGTCTCCGTCGATGTCGAAGTTGAACGCCTCCGACTCCCTCAACATCGTTCCGACGACATGGGACTGCTCGTAAAGCGCGATCAGGCGTGCCTTCAGGTCGTTCGAGCCGCGGAATGTCTCGAAGCGGTTCGGGACCATGCCGCTGAGTCGCACCAGGCCCACGGGCGCCAGGTATCTGGCGACCTTCAATATGGAATCGCCGCCGCCACCCCCCGCCGGCGGATCCGGGTATCGCCTCGCCTGCTGCTCGTGACTGGACTCCAGGAGCAGCATCGCTAGGATCCGCTCGGGGTGCCGACGGTAGAGCTCGCGAATGTAGACGCCTCCGGCGGACCAGCCGACCAGGATCAGGTCGTCCTCGATACCGGCATTGCGCAGCAGCTTGGCCAGGAGCTCGGCGACCTCCGGAGCGCGCGTCGGACGATCGATGGGCTCGCTGTAACCCAGCCCGGCCCGGTCGTAGGCGCAAACGCGAGTGACCAGAGCTATCTGCTCATGAATCTCCCCCCAGGCGGCAGCGACTCCGTTCAGACCCTGTTCCAACACGACGGTCGGGCTCCCCTGCCCCAGGCAGTGGACGTGCATCAAGTGCCCATCCACCTCCACCAGCTCTCCCGGGGCCGGATAGCGAGCCAGGTCCCTCGTCTCGGAGATCTCCTGATACACCGTCCCAGCCACAGGGAGAAAGACCAGCAGACCTCCCAAACCGAGGCAGACGCGCTTGAACCAGCTCCTCTGGGGCATCGTCACTCGTAGCTCTCTAGAATCGCCTACGGCCCGGCCACCGGAAAGGTTCCGCTCGAAACGGAGAGGACGGCAGGCAACAGAGGTAGGCTCAGCGGTGTCGACGACGAGGCCGCATCGATAAAGGAGACCACCCATTCGGGGCCTGAAAGGCAAGAACGTTCTCGTCACCGGGGGCGCCAGCGGCATCGGGCAGGCAACGGCGGCACGCTTCCTCGAGGAGGGATGCAGCGTCTGCGTGCTCGACCGCAGCGCCGACGCCTGCTCCCGGGTGTACGACGAGCTGCCCGATCTCGCCGCGGTGATCGAGGCCGACGTCTCCAGCCTCGAGCAGGTCACGGCGGCTTTCGACGAGGCGATCGCCCGCATGGGATCGGTCGACGTGCTGATCAATAACGCCGGCATCAGCATCCGCCACGACTTCCTCGACATCACGCCCGAAGAGTGGGACGAGGTCCTCGGCGTCAACCTGACCGGGATGTTCTACGCGGCGCAGACCGCGGCGCGCCACATGGCGGCCCGGGGCAGCGGAGTGATCCTCAACACCGCTTCCACCGCCGGCTCCACCGGCTACCCGCACTACGCCGACTACAGCGCCAGCAAGGGCGGCGTGATCGCGCTGACGCGGGCGATGGCGCTCGAGCTCGCTCCCGCGGTCCGGGTCAACGCGATCTCGCCCGGCTACGTGCTCACTCCGATGCAGCGGGCCGAGTACACCGACGACATGCTGGCGGCGGTGAACCACAAGATCCCGCTCGGGCGGCACGCCGAGCCCGAGGAGATCGCGGCGCTGTTCGCGTTTCTGGCATCCGAGGAAGCCGCCTTCGCCACCGGTCACGTCTACGTTCTCGACGGTGGGGAGACGACCGGCGGCTTGTGCAGTCAGTGGACGCACGATGGCTGAACAGCGGGCCGAGGCGCCGCTGGTAGGATCCTGCGACCCCGCTGACGGTGGTCCACATTCCGGTTTCTAGAGGAGAAAGTCCATGAAATTCCTGGTTTCCTGGCAGATTCATGCCGACAAGCGACACGACGCCTTGAAGTCGTTCTCCGAGATGACCGCGGAGGACGACGCCAAGGACATGGGCGAGAACGTCAAGCTCATCGGCCGCTGGCACGACCTGGTCAGCTTCACCGGCGTCGCCGTCTGCGAAGCGAGTGACGGCACGGCAGTCCACAGGTGGCTGTTGAACTGGAACGAGATCCTCGACGCCGAGGTGACGCCCGTCCTCGACGACGAAGAGACCCGCGCGGTCGGTCGGGAGAGGTTCTCAGACCGGTAGCCGAAGTGGAAGGCCGCACGATCTGCTTTTGGTTGTTTCGAACGACCTGCGGTTGATCCCGCGGACCGCCGCTGGTGAGGAAGACTCGCCACCTCTTCGCCGCGCGCGTGTACCATCAAGGTGTTCCGTCAATCGCTGGACCCCACCTTCCGGAGGTGAACATGCGTGTTCTATTCGGCGTCGCGCTCTTGTCATTGATGGCGCTCGCTTGCGCCCCCACGGCCGAAGCTCCGCCCCCGATCGACCTCGAAGCCGAGCGTGCGTCCCTGCTGCAGACCGACGCGTCCTGGTTCGAAGCGTACTCGGCAAGCGACAGCCCGGCCGACGTCTTCGCGGCTCAGGTCGTGGCCGACGCCTCTCTGCTGCCACCCGGCGCTCCTCTGGCTGTCGGCAGGGAGGCCATCCGGGAGGCGATCGCGGCCCTCGAAGAGATCCCGGAGTTCTCCGTCACCTGGGCACCGGCCTCCGCCGAGGTCGCGGACGCCGGCGACCTCGGCTACACGGTCGGTGCATACGAGATGCGGATGGCGCCCGAGGGGAGTCCGATCGAGATCGTCGGCAAGTACCTGACCGTCTGGAAGAAACAGCCGGACGGCAGCTGGATGGTCGTCGTCGACATGTTCAACGCGGACGGTCCCCCGGCAGCCGCCGACGGCTAGGCCTCGTGAGCCGGGCACACAGGCGCGATCATCCCGGTGTGCGATCGCACGGCCTTCGTACCGTTTGATCCGACGATGAAAGAGGCGGGTCAGGAGACCCTGCTGGCCGACACCTCCGACGTCTGGGCCAGCATGTGGTGAGCGGCCGGCTCCCTCCGCTTTCGACCGCCAACATCCCGAACGAGCCGACAGGGGGAGGTGATAGCGTCTCGAGGGAGGAAAGACGATGAGAACGACCTACGCGATCCTGGGTGTGGCGCTCCTCCTCGCCGCCTGTGC
>JAHEKO010000442.1 GCA_024638355.1 Acidobacteriota bacterium | reverse complement strand
TCCGTAAGGTACGGCGAAATAGTTAACCTGTCCCCTTATTTGCGGCGGAAGCTGACGGGGACCATGAAGAAGACCACGTAGACGCCCAGCGCGTAGACCGGGGCCAGCGGTACGCGCGCCTGGCTGTCCACCGACGAAAGTCCGTGAGTCAGGAAGAGGAGACCGGGCGGACCGAACAGGTAGACGAGCAGCGCGCCCAGGCGCTGCTTGCGCGGCGTCGAGACGGTGCGCTGTACATAGACGTTGCCGCTCAGCCAGCCGCCGAAGACGGCGAGGCCGTAGAGATGGTAGAGGCTGACCGGCAGGGGGTTGTCGAGCGACCTGCCTACGGCCAGGATGAAGATGGCGACAATCCAGCCGAGCGTGAAGATGCCCAGGAGGATCGGCTCGAGGCGCATGCGGGTCCGTGCGGCCGGCGGGCTAGGCGGATTCGCCGGCGACGAAGGCCTCGTAGCCGGCGCTGTCCATCAAGCCTTCCGGAGCGCCGGCGAGCTTGATCTTGACCAGCCAGCCACCCTCGTGGGGACCTTCGTTGACCAGCTCGGGCTTGTCTTCGAGCGCCTCGTTGACCTCGACGATCTCCCCGGCGACCGGGCTGAAGACCTCGGCGACCGCCTTGACCGACTCGATCGTTCCGATCTCCTCCGCGGCGTCGTAGCTCTGCCCGACCTCGGGTAGCTCCACGAAGACGACTTCGCCCAGCTCGTCCTGGGCATACTCGGTGATACCCAGAGTACCCACCTCGCCGTCGATCTTGATCCACTCGTGGTCCTTCGAGTACAGCCTGTCGGTCGGATACATCTCTCTCCTCTCCGTTGTCCCCTGACTCGGCAATCCTACTCGCCGCGGCGGTAGAACGGCAGCTTGACCACGCGCGCCGCCAGCCGCCGCTTGCGAACCTGGATCTCGAGCTCGGTGCCCACCTCGGCCAGGGCCACCGGCAGATAGGTCATACCGATCGCCTTCTCGAGCGTCGGACTCCAGACGCCACTCGTTACCGTCGCTACGACCTCGCCCGCAACGACCACTTCGTGCCCTTCGCGGGCGATCCCCCGCTCGACGATCTCGAACCCGGCGAGCCGCCGTTCGAGGCCCTCGGCCTTCTGCGCCGCCAGCACGTCCCTGCCGACGAAGTCGCCCTTCTTCAACTTGACCACCCAGCCGAGATTGGCCTCGAGGGGAGTGATCTCCTCGGTGAGCTCGTGCCCATAGAGGGCCATCGCCGCCTCGAGCCGCAGCGTGTCTCGCGCTCCCAGGCCGGCCGGCATCAGGCCCTCGGAGGCGCCGGCCACGAGCATGGCCTCCCACACCTGCTCGGCGTGCTCGGGGGACAGGTAGATCTCGAATCCATCCTCGCCGGTATACCCGGTTCGCGAGATCAGCGCTCGCGCCCCGAGCAGCTCGGCCTCCAGAAAGCCGTAGTAGCGCAGCTCGCCGATCGGCGCCGGCGTCAGCTGCGAGACCACGTCCGACGCCTTGGGCCCCTGCACCGCCAGCAGGGAGTATTCGTCCGAGAGGTCCTCGATCCGCACGCCCTCGCCGCCCCCGGCACGCGCCTCGAGGGTCGCCAGGTCCCTTTCGCGGTTCGCGGCATTGACCACCAGCAGGAACTCGTCGTCGCCGCGCCGGTAGACGAGAAGGTCGTCGACGTAGGTCCCGCGCTCGGTCATCAGCCCGCTGTAGTGGGCCCGGCCGGTGGCCAGCCGGGCGACGTTGTTCGGCGTGTTGCGCTGCAGGAAGCTCTCGGCCCCGGGGCCCGCGACCCGCAGCTCGCCCATGTGGGAGACGTCGAACAGCCCGACACCGCCGCGCACCGCGCGATGCTCCTCGATCACGCCCGCGTACTGCACGGGGAGCTCCCAGCCGGCGAACTCGACCATTCGCGCGCCGGCTCGCAGGTGGCACGGATAAAGCGCCGTTCGGCGCGGGATACCCTCTCGAGAGCTCAAGATCAAGCCTCCTTTGACGCTCCGTTTCGAAGAATGCCGACTCTACAACAACCCGATCGAGGCTCCGGCGCGACGCTAAATGCCCTTTCGACAATCACTTACGGCGATCCATACGGCGCGCGCTTGTGGAAAAACCGCCGCCCTGCCGCGCCCGCTGCGCCTCCCGCGTCGCCCGTTAGAGATCCTAAGTGTTCAAGACAATAGACTTAAACCCCTATTGGCCGGTGACGAGCGGGTCGGTATGGGGGGCTTCCCGATCGAGACCCGCGTACCGTCGACGTCGCTTTTTCCGCAGGCTTTCCACATCCCGGGCGGCTCCGAGCAGTGTGCTAGTGTCCCGCGACGTGTCGAAGCCGCGGATCCTCGTGATCGAGGACGAAGCCGACATCGCCGAGATCCTGCAGTACAACCTGGAGCGAGAGGGATTCGAGGTCGAGGTCGAGCCTCGAGGCGACCGGGCGCTCGAGATCGTCCGCAGGCGCCCGCCGACCCTCATCCTGCTCGACCTGATGCTGCCCGGCCTCGACGGCCTCGAGCTGACTAGGATGATCAAGCGCGACGAGCGCACCGCGACGCTGCCGATCGTCATGCTCACCGCGCGAGACGAAGAGGTCGACCGCATCGTAGGCCTGGAGCTCGGAGCCGACGACTACCTGGCCAAGCCCTTCAGCCCGCGCGAGGTCGTGCTGCGAGTGAAGGCGGTGCTGCGGCGCACGCGGCAGGACAGCCACCAAGCCCCCACCTACGAAGCGGGCGACCTGCGGCTCGACGTGGCCGGCCACCGCTTCCTGGTCGACGGCGACGAAGTGCCGCTGACCGCGACCGAGTTCCGGCTGATGAAGGTGCTGATGGGACGCTCGGGCCGCGTGCAGTCGCGGGCGCGCCTGCTGTCGGACGTGTGGGGCTATGCCGAGGACGTCGACAGCCGCACCGTCGACACCCACATCCGCCGGCTCCGGCGCAAGCTGGGCGATGAAGCCAAGCGCATCGAGACCGTGATCGGCGTCGGCTACCGCCTCCGGGCCTGAGCCAACCCGCGCCGTGACGACCCGCCCGAAGCTCGGTGACCTCTGGTTCGGCCGGCGACGGCTCGAACCGTTGGCGGCGGCCCTCGAGCGCGTAGCCGAGCTCCTCGATTCGAACCCCGCCGAAGCCGCCCCGACGCCCGGCCTCGCCTCGCTCACCGAGCGGGTCGAGCGCCTGACCACGCGGCTGGCAGAGCGCCTCGGCGAGCTCGCGGCGGAGCGCGCACACCTGCTCAGCGTGCTCGGCAGCATGTCCGAGGGCGTGCTGGTGACGGACGACGATGGGCGAACCGCGCAGGTCAATCCGGCTTGGAGCCGGATCTTCGGGGTGGCCGGCGACGTCGAGCGCACTATCGAGCTCACCCGCCAAGCCGCTCTCCAGCGCATGGTCGCCGACACCCTCGCCTCGGGCGAGGGCGGCGAGATCGAGCTCGAGGTCGGCCCGGATCGCAGTCGCACCGTGATCCTGACCAGCTCACCGCTCACCGACGGCGCGGGGGTCGTCGTGCTGGCCCGCGACCTGACGCCCTTCCTGCAGGTCAGCGAGATGCGCCGCGACTTCGTGGCCAACGTCTCGCACGAGCTCAAGACGCCGCTGTCCGCCATCCGCGGCTTTGCGGAGACCCTCA
>JAHEKO010000441.1 GCA_024638355.1 Acidobacteriota bacterium | reverse complement strand
GCGTTGTCCTGCAGGAACTGGACGTTCTGGATGGTGCCGTCGGCGTCGGTGGCGCTCACGGTGATGGTCAGATCGTCGCCCGGGGTGATGACGTCGCTCGCCATCGGGCTGGTGATCTCGACCACCGGCGGATCGTTGGGCACCTGGTAGACGCGCACGTAATCGATCACGTATTCCTGCGGAAAGACCGTGGTTCCGTCCGGCGGGCCGGGCAGGTTGCCGCCGACGGCCAGGTTCAACAGCAGGTGGAAGTCGACGTCGAAGGGGGCGGGAAACGGACCGCCGGTCGAGAACCAGTTGTCGCGGCTGGCGAACTGGACGCCGTCGATGTACCAGCGGATCTCGCCGTTCTCCCACTCGATGGCGAAATCGTGAAAGCCGTCGTTGAAGGTGCCGCTGGGAAGGAAGTACTCGGTCGACGAGAAGAGGTTGCCCGGGAACGAGGCGCCGTAGTGGATGGTGCCGAAGATCCGGTCCGGCTGGTCGCCGGTGTACTCGACGATGTCGATCTCGCCGCTAGCCGCCCACGGTCCGTAGATCGAAGTGTCGGACGAGAGCATCCAGAAAGCCGGCCACAGGCCCTGGCCGATCGGCATCTTGGCGCGCATCTCCATGCGGCCGAAGGTCCAGTCGCCCTTGCCGAGCGAGCGCATGCGGGCCGACGTGTAGTCGAGACCGCCGACCGACTCCTCTTTCGCGGTGATGGTCAGGAAACCGCCGGCGACCGTCGCGTTCTCGGCCTGGTAGTACTGGAGCTCGTTGTTGCCCCAGCCTCCGGGCAGGCCGACCTCGGAGCCGTCGCCGAGCTGGAAGGTCCACTTGGTCGTGTCGACCTCGGTGCCGTCGAACTCGTCCGACCAGACCAGCACGCAGCCGGACAGGTCGGCGCACTGCGCCGCAACCGGAGCGGCCGAGGCGGTGAGGATGGCCAGAATCGGCCAGGCGCGCAGAAGAGCATTCTGGAGAGGGTTTCGCTTGGGCATTCGATGGGTCTCCTTCGGTCGGTCAGTCGCTAGCAGTAAATCGATTTAGTCCGCGTATACTCTCGAATTCCGCCGGCCTTGTCAAAGGGGTAGAGAGTACCGGCGGAAACTCGGCGACCCAACGGGCTCGGGGGTGCAGCCGGCGGCGGAGAAGCTGGCGAGAGGAGCGGCTAGTCCAGGCCGCGAGCGGCGGCAGCGCCCGCGGACGCCTGCAGGCAGTCGAGCGTCAGCTCGGTGACCTTCTTTCCGCCGGAGCCGTCGAAGATCACGAGGAACTGCTCGATCGTCGCGCCTTCGCCCTCGGCCTCGGCGACGAGCTGCCCGATCTCCTCTTCCGTGAAGATCGCCGAGCCGTCCCGGCCGAGACCCGCCGAGATCTGGCGGCCCTGCCATGCCGAGGAGCCAGCCGTTCCCCCCAATCGCATACGCACCGTGCCCTTGGGCGCCAGCGCGGCTCGGGTACCCCGCGTCGTGACGGTGCACCACAGGCGCCGGGCGTCTCGCGGCTCGTCTCGCTTGCGCGACTGGTTCTCGAACGACATGGCCAGGGACGCGTCGATCTGCTTCATCCTGACCGGGCTCTCATAGGCGAGGCCGGTGGCGCCCACCTGCGTACCCTTGACGGCAGCGGGCTGGTAGACGCGAACGTAGTCGACCACCAGCTCTTGCGGGAACTGCGTCGAGGCGTCCGGCGCCCCCGGCAGATTGCCGCCGACGGCCAGGTTCAAGAGCAGGTGGAACTCGACGTCGAACGGCGCCGGAAACGGCCCGCCGGTCGAGCTCCACTCCTGCTGCGTGGCGTAGTGCGTGCCGTCGACGTACCAGCGAATCTCGCCCCGCTCCCATTCCACGGCGAACACGTGGAAGCCCTTGTCGAAGGTGCCGTTGCGGAGGATGTACTCGCTGGACGAGAAGAGGTTGTTCGGCCACGGCGATCCGTAGTGAATGGTGCCGAAGACCCGATCGGGCTCGCTCCCCACGTACTCCACGACGTCGATCTCACCGCTGGCCGCCCAGGTGCCGTAGGTCGCCGGCCGCGACGGGAGCATCCAGAAGGCGGGCCAGAGTCCCTTGCCCGTCGGCATCTTGGCGCGCATCTCCATTCGCCCGTACTGCCAGTCGCCCTTGCCGAGCGAGCGCAGGCGGGCCGAGGTGTAGGCGAGCCCGCCGACCGCTTCCTCTCTCGCGGTGAGGGTCAAGAGGCCGTCGGCCACCGTGGCGTTCTCCGCCTGGTAGTACTGCAGCTCGTTGTTGCCCCATCCCGAGGGCAGCCCGACACTCGTGCCGTCGCCGATCATGAACTCCCACTTGCGCGCATCGACCGCCGTGCCGTCGAACTCATCCGACCAGACCAGCACGCAGTCGTAGAGCTGGTGGCACTGAGCGACCACCGGCGGGGCCAGGGTCAGGAGCATCAAGAGGGTCGGCGAGACGAAGCGGAGCCAGCGGGTCGGTTTCATGATTGGGGGCGCCTGTGGAGTTGGCCCGCGCGGCCGTCGGCCGCCGGGAGGTGAAGGGGAAGGGTACCGGCGGGGTGTCCGCCACCGAGAGCTACGGGTCTCATGTCGCCGCCTCGGGCATCTCCCCTCCGCGCCGCTCCTCCAGCTCGCGCTTCATCTTCTCGACCGTGGTCTCGTCGATGTCGTAGAAGATCAGGGCGAGCGCGCACGACATGTAGAGCAGGCCCGGGAACACCGAGATCAGGAGCTTGATCCCGGTCAGCGCGAGCGCGGTCTGCTCGGTCGCCTGCTCCGCGTAGCCGAAGGCGGCGAGCAGCCAGCCGGCCAGCGCGCCGCCGATGCCCCAGCCGCCCTTTTGGGCGAAGGTGGCGGCGGAGAAGAAGAGCCCGGTAGCGCGCCGCCCGGAGGTCCATTCGCCGTAGTCGGCGGCGTCCGCGATCATGGTCCAGAGCAGGGGCACCGCGGGGGCGTAGGCCATCTTGGCCAGGATGTTCAGGGCGTAGATCCAGCCGACGTCCCCGGCTCCCGGAAGGTAGAGGAGCACGAAGAAGAGGCCGGACAGAATCGAGCTGCCGATGAACACGTTCTTCTTGCCGAAGCGCTGGGCGAGAGGCTTGGAGAGGGGCAGGGCGACGATCAGGGCGAGGCTGCCCACCACGTTGAAGAGCTGCACGCTCTCCTCGCGGCCGATGTAGTACTTGAAGTAGTAGGCGATCGAGAGATTCTGCAGGGCGAACATCACGAACGAGACGATCCCGACCGCAGCGAGGATGACCCACGGCCGGTTGCGCAGCAGGATCTTGAAGTCCTGCGCCAGGGAATCCTCCTGGGAGGGCGGCGGCTGAATGCGCTCGCGGGTGGTCGCGAACGTGACCATGAACAGGACGAAGGAGATCACCGCGAACAGGGTGACGGTCAGGCGGTAGCCGCTGGCGTCGTCGCCCTGGCCGAAGTAGCGGGCCAGGGTCAGCGCCAGGCCGGAGACCACCAGCTGACCGGCGAACGCGCAGATGAACCGATAGGTGTTGAGGCTGGTGCGCTCGATGGAGTCCGACGTCATCACCGCGCCCAACGACGAGTAGGGCAGATTGATCGCGGTGTAGGCGGTCATCAGCAGCAGGTAGGTGACCGCGGCGTAGATCACCTTGCCGGTCGCGTCGAGATCGGGAGTCGAG
>JAHEKO010000046.1:13232-14642 GCA_024638355.1 Acidobacteriota bacterium | reverse complement strand
CGATCGCGATGGAGAAGGGCGTGCGCTTCGCGATTCGCGAGGGCGGCCGCACCGTCGGCGCCGGCACCGTCACGGAGATCCTGGACTGACGAGGCTTACGCCCGGCCCCGCGCCGGGCGATCGAGAAGCGGAGAAACGAACACAGGCCAGTAGCTCGAATTGGTAGAGCATCGGTCTCCAAAACCGAGGGTTGGGGGTTCGAATCCCTCCTGGCCTGCCAGGCCACCTGAGACACACCTTAGGCATTCACTCTTAGCAACAGGCGGGACCCGGGGAGCGCCCCGTCCGGAGCCGCCCCCAAACGAAAGCGCTGGAACGAACTTTGGCAATCGCCGATAGCTGGAACAAGATCACTACTTTCTTCGCCGAGACGCGGTCGGAGCTGAAGAAGGTCACCTTTCCGCCGCGCAAGGAGGTGGTGGCGACGACGATCGTGGTGCTGATCGCGAGCGTCGTCTTCGCCTTCTTCCTCTGGGTGTCGGACATGGTGATCGTGAGGATCTACGAGTGGGTTCTGAGGGCTCTGGGAAGATGACCGCCGACGCCAAGACCACGGCCACCAACAAGAAGTGGTACATCGTTCACACCTACTCGGGCTTCGAGGACCGGGTCAAGGAGACCCTGCGCCAGCGGGCCGAGGCGATGGGCATGGGCGACGCCATCGGCGAGATCCGCATCCCGACCGAGACCATCGTCGAGTACCGGAACGGCAAGAAGCGCGAGACCCAGCGCAAGTTCTTCCCCGGCTACATCCTGGTCGAGATGCAGATGTCCGATGCCGCCTGGCACGTGGTCAAGAACACGCCGAAGGTGACCGGCTTCGTCGGTAGCGGCAAGAAGCCGACGCCGCTCAGCCAGGACGAGGTCGATCAGATCCTCGAGCAGGTGGTCAGCGCCAAGGAGAAGCCGAAGCCGAAGTACATCTTCGAGCGCGCCGAGCCGGTCAAGATCATCGACGGTCCGTTCAACAACTTCACCGGCGTGGTCGAGGAGGTCAACCTCGAGCGCAACACGCTCAAGGTGATGGTGACCATCTTCGGCCGGCAGACGCCGGTCGAGCTCGATTTCAGTCAGGTGCAGAAGCTCTAGTCGGACATCGCGCCCGGACCCGTGCCGGGCGAAATAGGTAGCGCCCGGACCCCGTGCCGGGCGAACAAGAGAAAAGCCAATGGCCAAGAAAGTAGTAGGGCAGATCAAGCTGCAGATCCCGGCCGGTCAGGCCTCGCCGGCGCCGCCGGTGGGTCCGGCGCTGGGTCAGGCGGGCGTCAACATCATGGACTTCTGCAAGGCGTTCAACGCCCGCACGCAGGATCAGCCCGGGATGATCATTCCGGTGGTGATCACGGTCTACGGCGACCGCAGCTACACCTTCATCACCAAGACGCCGCCGGCGGCGGTGCTCCTGCGCAA
>JAHEKO010000046.1:9192-13132 GCA_024638355.1 Acidobacteriota bacterium | reverse complement strand
AGGAGAACGCCGAGGCGATCTTCACCGCGGTGATGCGAGCCCGCCCGGCCGCGGCCAAAGGGAAGTACGTCAAGTCCGTCAGCATCTCGTCGACCATGGGCCCCGGCGTCCGGGTCGACGACAGCGCGCTGGTGGTCGCCGAGGGGTAAGTCATGCCATTGAGTCGCTCACAGAAAGAGGAAGTGGTCAGCAGCTACCAGGAGGGCCTGGCGAAAGCGCCGCACGTCTTCCTGGTGGACTACGCCGGCATCACCGTGCCGGAAGTCACCGACCTGCGCAATCGCTTGCGCGAGACCGGCGGCTCCTACGCGGTGATCAAGAACCGGCTGGCGCGGCTGGCCATCCAGGGCGAGGCGCTCGAGGCGCTCGCCGACGCCTTCGAAGGACCGGTGGCCGCCGCCTACTCCGAAGACGATGCGGTGGCGCTGGCCAAGGCGCTCACCGACTTCGCCAAAGAGGTTCCCGCACTCGAGCTGAAGGTGGGGCTGGTCGAAGGCCAGCGCGTCGATGCCGAGCAGATCAAGCAGATCGCGTCCCTCCCCGGCCGCGACGAGCTGGTGGCGAAGCTCCTCTACCTACTGCAATCGCCGGTGGTGCGGTTCGTTCGATCGCTCGCCGATATCCAAAGCCAGTTCGTGTCGGTGGTGGATCAGATCCGCACCGCGAAGGAATCTGAGAACTCCTGAGCCCCGAAGGGTTTGGAGATAGTAAGGAGAAGAAGAGATGACGGTTTCTACTGAGGACTTCATCAAGCAGATCGACGAGATGACGGTGCTCGAGCTCAACAACCTGGTCAAGGCGCTCGAGGACCACTACGGCGTCTCGGCCGCGGCGGCGGCGATGCCGGTGGCAGCGGCCGCGGGCATGGGAGCCGGCGAGGCCGCGGCCGAGGAGAAGACCGAGTTCGACGTCATGCTGACCTCGATCGGCGACAAGAAGATCAACGTGATCAAGGCCGTCCGCGAGGTGACCAGCCTGGGCCTCAAGGACGCCAAGGATCTGGTGGAGTCGGCTCCGGCCGCGGTGAAGGAAGGCGTCTCCAAGGAAGAGGCGGAAGAGATCAAGAAGAAGTTCGAGGAAGCCGGAGCGCAAGTCGATCTCAAGTAGTCGAGCTTGGCTCCGCAAGCGACGGCAAGCTCGGACTGTTTTGGACCGGCGATTCGAAGAACTTCAGCTCGGCTCTGGCGCGTCGAAGGCGCGTTCAGGCCACGGGCGACCTGTAGCTATACGCAATCCCCGCCGCACGCCGGCGGGACTTGCCTGCACCCTCTGAGGTACCACGCATGGACAGCATGGACAGATTGAAAGAGACGTCGAACGGGCGCATGAACTTCTCGCGCATCGGGTCGAGCCTGCCGATCCCGAATTTGATCGACGTGCAGCGCCGCTCGTACGAGCGTTTCCTGCAGATGAACCTGCTGCCGGAAGAGCGGGCCAATCACGGTCTGCAGACGGTGTTCGAGAACATCTTCCCGTTCTCCGACTTCCGCGAGACCTGCTCGCTCGACTTCGTGAAGTACTCGCTCGGCGACTGGCAGTGCAAGTGCGGCGAGCTCAAGGGGCTCGAGTACCTCCGGATGACGTGCACCAACTGCGGGTCGAAGATCATGACCGACCACCCGCACGAGGAGACCGTCACCTGCACCGATTGCGGCGTCGTCAACCGCAACCGGGTGACGCGCTGCGATACCTGCGGCGACCCGGTCGACCTGCAGCTCAAGTACTCCATCCAGGAGTGCCAGGAGCGCGGCATGACCCACGGCGTTCCCCTGCGCGCCACCTTCCGGCTGTTCGTCTACGACAAGGACCCCGAGACCGGAGCGCGCATGATGCGCGACGCCAAGGAGGAGGAGGTCTACTTCGGCGACATCCCGCTGATGACCGACAACGGTACGTTCATCATCAACGGCACCGAGCGGGTCATCGTCAGCCAGCTCCACCGCAGCCCCGGAGTCTTCTTCACCAAGCAGGGCCCGCGGAGCTTCCTCGCCAAGATCATTCCCTACCGCGGCTCCTGGGTCGAGTTCGAGCACGATCAGAAGCAGGTGCTGACGGTGCGGATCGACCGCAAGCGGAAGTTCCACGGCACCATCTTCCTACGCGCGCTCGGCCTCGAGACCAACGAGGCGATCCTGCGCCAGTTCTGCGTGCCGATTCCGATGCGCCTCAAGGGGCGCGGCCAGGCCGAGCTCGACCTGCCGCCCGAGGTGCTCGAGCGCGAGCGCCTGCGCGAGCGCCACAGCCGCGGACTGCGCAAGGCCTACCGCCTGTTCGCCGGCATCAAGCTTTCCGACGGCGAGACCGAGAAGCTCGACAAGGGCGGGACCGTCACCCAGTCCGTGCGCGTGGCCAACCTCGATCGCGCCTACTTCATCGCCGACGTGGTCGACCTCGACACCGGCGAGGTGTTGTTCGAGGCCAACGACATCGTGCCCGAAGACGTCGAGGCGACCGTCAAGGGTCGCAAGATCAACGATCTCGAGGTCTTCTTCCCCGATTGGGAGCTGTGCGGCAACATCCTGACCAACACCCTCGAGAAGGACTCGACCACCGACGCCAAGGAGGCGCTGATCGAGATCTACCGGCGCATGCGCCCCGGTGACCCGCCAACGCTGGAGAGCGCGCGCTCCCTTTTCTACGGCATGTTCTTCGACGCCAAGCGCTACGACTTCTCGCGCGTCGGCCGGTTCAAGTTCAACATCAAGCTCGACACCGAGGTGCCGGTCGAGCAGAAGACGCTGTCGCACGACGACTTCTACCGGGTGGTCGAATACCTCCTGCGGCTCCACAACGAAGTGGGCCGGGTCGACGACATCGACAACCTCGGCAACCGCCGCGTGCGCACGGTCGGCGAGCTGCTCGAGAACCAGTTCCGGGTCGGCCTGGTGCGCATGGAGCGCGCGATCAAGGAGAAGATGTCGGTTCACCAGGACATCGACTCGGCGATGCCGCACGACCTGGTCAACTCGAAGCCGGTGATCGCGGCGATCAAGGAGTTCTTCGGCTCCTCGCAGCTGTCGCAGTTCATGGACCAGACCAACCCGCTCTCCGAGGTGACCCACAAGCGGCGCCTGAGCGCCCTCGGCCCGGGCGGCCTGTCGCGCGAGCGCGCCGGATTCGAGGTGCGCGACGTGCACGCCTCGCACTACGGCCGGATCTGTCCGATCGAGACCCCCGAAGGTCCGAACATCGGACTGATCTCGTCGCTCGCCACCTTCGCCCGCATCAACGAGTACGGCTTCATCGAGAGCCCGTACAAGCGCGTCGAGAACGGCCGCGTCATCGATCATTTGAGAGTCAACCGGGTCGGTGGCGGTCCCTTCAAGCTCGGCCAGATCATCACCCGCGACGAGCTCGAGTCCGCCAACCGATCGCTCAAGAGGCAGAAGAAGCGGCTGGTCGAGGCCGAGCCGCACGCCTGGTACCTGACCGCCTGGGAGGAGGAGAAGTACATCATCGCCCAGGCCAACGCCGCCACCGACAAGAAGGGCAACCTGGTCGACGAGCGCATCAGCGCGCGCGTCGGCGGCGACTTCGTGACCGTCGAGCGGGAGCGCATCGACTACATGGACATCAGCCCCAAGCAGCTGGTGTCGGTGGCCGCCGCGCTGATCCCGTTCCTCGAGCACGACGACGCCAACCGGGCGCTGATGGGCTCCAACATGCAGCGCCAGGCGGTGCCGCTGCTGCGCAGCAAGGCCCCGATCGTCGGCACCGGCCTGGAGCCGATCGTCGCCCGCGACTCGGGCGCGGTCGTCCAGTGCGCCCGAGGCGGGATCGTCGATTCGGTCGACTCGGAGCGGATCATCGTCCGCGTCGAGGGCGAGGACATCGAGACCGGCGAAGCGAAAGACTTCGGCGCCGACATCTACCAGCTGACCAAGTTCCGCCGCTCCAACCAGAACACCTGCGTCAATCAGAAGCCGGTGGTGGACGAGGG
>JAHEKO010000046.1:4978-9092 GCA_024638355.1 Acidobacteriota bacterium | reverse complement strand
CGCGCCAAGGAGATCGAGGCCGAGGAGGTCGCGCGGCTCGAGAAGAACATCAAGGATCAGGTGCGGATTCTGGCCGAAGAGCGCAACAAGAAGATCACCGACCTGCTGGACGGCCAGAAGGTGTCGGCCGCGGTCAAGTCGCGCTCGGGCGACCCGATGCTGACCAAGGGCGGCAAGGTCACCCGGCCGCTGCTCGAGAAGCTCAGCCGGCAAGAGATCCTCAAGCTTCCGATCGCCGACAAGAAGCTGCTCAAGACGGTCGAATCGGTCTACAAGAAGACCGACTCCTACGTCGAGGTGCTCTACCGCGTCAACGACGAGCGGGTGCAGCTACTGCAGAAGGGCGACGAGCTGCCGCCGGGCGTGATCAAGCTGGTCAAGGTGTTCGTCGCCATGAAGCGCAAGCTCCAGGTCGGCGACAAGATGGCCGGCCGCCACGGCAACAAGGGCGTCATCTCGCGCATCCTGCCCGAGGAGGACATGCCCTACCTGCCGGACGGCACGCCGGTCGAGATCGTGCTCAATCCGCTCGGCGTGCCGAGCCGGATGAACGTCGGCCAGATCCTCGAGACCCACCTCGGCTGGGCCGGGCGGGTGCTCGGCCTGCGGTTCGCCACGCCGGTCTTCGACGGCGCCACCGAGAGCGATCTCAAGAAGCTGCTCGACGAGGCCGGCATTCCGGGCAGCGGCAAGACCGATCTATTCGACGGCATGAGCGGCGAGCCGTTCGAGCAGCAGGTGACGGTGGGCTACATCTACATGCTCAAGCTCTCCCACCTGGTGGACGACAAGATCCACGCCCGCTCGATCGGCCCGTACTCGCTGATCACCCAGCAGCCTCTCGGCGGCAAGGCCCAGTTCGGCGGCCAGCGCTTCGGCGAGATGGAGGTGTGGGCGCTCGAAGCGTACGGCGCCGCCTTCACCCTGCAGGAGCTCTTGACCGTCAAGAGCGACGACGTCGAGGGTCGAAGCAAGATCTACGAAGCGATAGTCAAAGGCGATGTGCCCGAGGATCCCGGCCTGCCGGAATCCTTCAACGTGCTCGTGCGCGAGCTCCAGAGCCTTTGTCTCGATATTGAGCTCCTGAAAGCGGAATAAGGGGGAAGACGTTGCAGCCTCTTCGAACTTTCGACCGACCCCACCAGCCGCCTCGCGATTTCAACGCGATCCAGATCTCGATCGCCTCGCCGGAGAAGATCCGGTCGTGGAGCTTCGGCGAGGTCACCAAGGCGGAGACCATCAACTACCGCACCTTCAAGCCGGAGCGTGACGGTCTCTTCTGCGCCAAGATCTTCGGCCCGATCACCGACTGGGAGTGCCTGTGCGGCAAGTACAAGCGCATGAAGCACCGTGGCGTGGTGTGCGACAAGTGCGGCGTCGAGGTGACGCGCTCGCGGGTGCGCCGTGAGCGGATGGGTCACATCGACCTGGCCGCGCCGGTGTCGCACGTCTGGTTCTTCAAGGGCCTGCCGAGCCGCATCGGCCAGCTGCTCGATCTGAGCCTGCGCGATCTCGAGCGCATCCTCTACTTCGAGAGCTACGTCGTCATCGACGCCGGCGACACCGAGCTCAAGGAGGGCGAGCTGCTCACCGAGGAGAAGTTCCGCGAGATGCGCGAGACCTATCCCGAGGAGGGCGCCTTCGCCGCGCGCATGGGCGCCGAGGCGATCAAGGAGCTCCTGAGCCGCATCGACCCCGACGAGCTCGCCGAGGAGCTGCGCATCGTGATGCGCACCGAGACCAGCCAGATCCGGCGCCTCAAGGCGGCCAAGCGGCTCAAGGTGGTCGACGCCTTCCGCCGCAGCGGCCACCGTCCCGAGTGGATGATTCTCGACATCATCCCGGTCATCCCGCCCGAGCTGCGTCCCCTGGTGCCGCTCGACGGCGGTCGCTTCGCGACGAGCGATCTGAACGATCTCTACCGCCGCGTCATCAACCGCAACAACCGCCTCAAGAAGCTGCTCGAGCTGCGCGCGCCCGACGTGATCGTGCGCAACGAGAAGCGCATGCTGCAGGAGGCGGTCGACGCGCTGTTCGACAACGGCCGGCGCGGCCGCGTGCTCAAGGGCTCCAACAACCGGCCGCTCAAGTCGCTCTCCGACACCCTCAAGGGCAAGCAGGGGCGCTTCCGTCAGAACCTGCTCGGCAAGCGGGTCGACTACTCCGGCCGCTCGGTCATCGTCGTCGGCCCCGAGCTCAAGATCCACCAGTGCGGGCTGCCCAAGAAGATGGCGCTCGAGCTGTTCAAGCCGTTCATCTACAACGCGCTCGAGGAGAAGGAGCTGGTCGGCACGATCAAGGCGGCCAAGGAGATGGTCGAGCGCGAGGAGGAGGCGGTGTGGGACGCCCTCGAGGAGGTCATTCGCGACCACCCGGTGCTCCTCAACCGCGCCCCGACGCTCCATCGGCTCGGCATCCAGGCGTTCGAGCCGGTGCTGATCGAGGGCAAGGCGATCCAGATCCATCCGCTCGTGTGCGCCGCCTTCAACGCCGACTTCGACGGCGACCAGATGGCGGTCCACGTGCCGCTCTCCCCCAAGGCGCAGGTCGAGAGCCAGGTGTTGATGCTGGCCTCGAACAACATCCTCAGCCCGGCGCACGGCCGGCCGCTGGCGGTGCCCAGCCAGGACATGGTTCTGGGCGGCTACTACCTGACCATGCGCAAGACCGGGGCGAAGGGCGAGGGGCGCGTCTTCCACGACTTCGACTCGGTGCTGCTGGCGCTCCACGAGGGCGTCGTCGAGACGCACTCGGAGATCCGCGTGCGCTACTCGGGCAAGCTGATCAATCTCGAGACCCACTTCGACGACCAGGACCTGCTCCACGCCGATGTCGAGGAGCTCGAGGCCGGTATCGTGAACACCACCGTCGGCCGGGTGATCATGAATCTCCATCTGCCCGACGAGATTCCATTCGTCAACGGCCTGCTCAAGAAGCGCGGGCTCCAGGAGCTCGTCGGCTACTGCTACATCAAGCACGGCCATGAGCTGACCGTGAAGATGCTCGACGAGATGAAGGAGATCTCCTTCTACTACGCCACGCGCGCGGGAGTCTCGTTCGGCATCGACGACATGCTCATCCCGAGCACCAAGACCAAGCTCCTGACCGACGCCAACAAGGAGATCGGCAAGATCGAGAAGCAGCGCACCAGCGGCGTCATCACCGCCGGTGAGCGGCACAACAAGATCATCGACATCTGGCATCGTGTGACCGAGAAGGTCTCCGAGGAGATGTTCCGGGAGATGACCGAGATCGAGGACAACCTCGGCGAGTTCAACCCGATCCGCATGATGGCCGACTCCGGCGCCCGCGGCTCGCGCGAGCAGGTGCGGCAGCTGGCCGGAATGCGCGGCCTGATGTCCAAGCCCTCGGGCGAGATCATCGAGACGCCGATCACCGCCAACTTCCGCGAGGGGCTGTCGGTGCTCGAGTACTTCATCTCGACCCACGGCGCGCGCAAGGGCCTCGCCGACACCGCGCTCAAGACGGCCGACTCCGGCTACCTGACCCGGCGGCTGGTCGACGTGGCGCAGGACGTCATCGTCTCCCAGGAGGACTGCGGCACGATCGACGGCATCACCGTGAGCGCGATCATGGAGGGTGGCGACATCCTCGAGTCGCTGCGCGACCGCATCGTCGGCCGTACCTCGCAGGAGGACGTCTACGATCCGACCGGCGGCGACAAGATGATCGAGGTCGGGCAGCTGATCACCGAGGCGACCGCCAACGACGTGCAGGGAGCCGGTATCGAGCGGGTGAAGATCCGCTCGGTGCTCACCTGCGAGTCGCGCCGCGGCGTCTGCCAGGCGTGCTACGGCCGCAATCTGGCCACCGGCCAGATCATCGACATCGGCGAGGCGGTCGGCGTGATCGCGGCGCAGTCGATCGGCGAGCCCGGCACCCAGCTCACCATGCGGACCTTCCACTTCGGCGGTACCGCGAGCCGCGTCTCCGAGCAGTCGCAGCACCACGTGCGCAACCCGGGACGGGTCAAGTACCTCAACGTCAAGACGGTCGAGAGCAAGGCGGGCGACTACGTCGTGATCAACCGCAACGGCAAGCTGCTCATCGTCGACCCCAAGGGCCGCGAGCTCGAGCGCTACGCGCTGACCTA
>JAHEKO010000046.1:0-4878 GCA_024638355.1 Acidobacteriota bacterium | reverse complement strand
TCCGACACCGGCGACACCCGCGAGTACTCGGTGCCGCGCACCATCCACGTCAACGTGCAGGACGGCGAGCGCGTCGCCGCCGGCGACCCGCTGATCGACGGCTCGATCAACCCGCACGACATCCTGCAGGTGCTGGGTGAGATGGAGCTGCAGCGCTACCTGGTCGACAAGATCCAGGAGGTCTACCGCTCGCAAAGCGTGGCGATCAACGACAAGCACATCGAGGTGATCGTTCGCCAGATGATGCGCTCGATCAAGATCGAGGAGGTCGGCGATACCGAGTTCCTCATCGACGAGCAGGTGCATCGCTTCCGCTTCCAGCAGGAGAACGAGCGGGTCATCGCCGCGGGCGGCGCCCCGGCGGTCGGCCGGCCGATGCTCCTCGGCATCACCAAGGCGTCGCTGTCGACCGAGAGCTTCATCTCGGCGGCGAGCTTCCAGGAGACCACCCGGGTGCTCACCGAGGCGGCGATCAACGGCAAGGTCGACTACCTGCGCGGACTCAAGGAGAACGTCATCGTCGGCCGGCTCATCCCGGCCGGTACCGGCATGATGCGCTACCACGACTTCCACATCGAAGAGCCCGAGGTGGCCGAGGTGATGGACGACGAGGAGGGCGTCTTCTTCGAGTTCGGCGAAGAGGACATCCGGGCGCTGTCGCGCCGCGCGCTAGAGAGCGATTGATCGGCACCTCCGAGTGCTTCTTTGCCGGTGCCCGCAGACTCGCACGACTCCTGGTGCTCACGGACGTCGTCCTGAGCCCAGGGGTTTCGTGCTCGCTTCGTGGTGAGTCAGAAGAGGTCTCGAGCGGAGAGCCGCCAGTAACCCGGGAGTGACGCGGTCTCTCCGACCGGTGGGCCTCACGGTCGTTCTGCTCTCCCTGGCCGGCGTGACGGCTCTGGCGTGGCTGGCCTACTCGCGGACCGTCAGAAGCATCCACGACGATGTGCGGCGGACCTACGCCGCCGTCACCGAATCTGAAGACCCCTGCCGTGCGGGCACCGAAGCCGTCTTACGGCGCTGGAGCGAGCTGGGTTGGTCGCGCTCGTGCGTGCGCGATGGCCTGCCCGACGGACCCTGGGAGGCGTGGAGCGGCGAGGTGATCGTCATTCGTGGCTTCTACACGGAGGGTCTCAGGACCGGCCGCTGGGTCTGGTGCTCGCGCGACGGAGACGTGACTCGCATTCTCGAGTATGACCCGGCGGGCGCGGTGATCCGCGACAGTAAACGCGAGTTGAGCCCCTTCGCTCCGGCGCCCGAAGAGTCGCAGGACTCTTCGTGCTCACAAGCGCGCTAGGCCTGCAGAGCGCGTCGTCAGTGGGTGCTACGACAACGCCGATTGCGAGGAACGGTGGAGGAGGCCGTGTTGCGACTTCTGCGCCAGGGTCTGGTAGAGTCGGGTTTCTCCGGTGAGGAACGGTTCGCACCCTCCGGAGGCCGGCGCGAGCGGGTCGATTTCGGGAGCATCTCGAGGGTTGACCTGCCCCGGTTTTTCCTGCTAGATTAGGTCGGTTCCGCTCTGTGGTCCTCTGGGACCTGACAGGGTAAGTGTCCGTCGCGCGGTTTTTTATCTCTTCGAGCGGAAAAATTGGCAGCACCTAGGAGCGCGTACGGGGAAGGCTCGGTCTGGGAAAGGCCGTTTTGACTAGAGATTACCTGAGGATTCTGTAGATGCCGACGATTCACCAGCTGGTCCGGAAGGGGCGCGTCAAGCAGCTCCACAAGACCAAGAGCCCGGCCCTGCAGCAGTCGCCCCAGAAGCGGGGCGTCTGCGTGCGCGTCTACACCCAGACGCCCAAGAAGCCGAACTCGGCGCTGCGCAAGGTGGCGCGCGTGCGGCTGACCAACGGCATCGAGGTGACGACCTACATCCCGGGCGTCGGCCACAACCTGCAGGAGCACTCGATCGTGCTGATCCGCGGCGGCCGCGTGAAGGACCTGCCGGGCGTTCGCTACCACGTGGTTCGCGGGACGCTCGACGCGGTCGGCGTCGACGACCGGCGCCAGAGCCGGTCCAAGTACGGAGCCAAGCGGCCGAAGGCCTAGCGAGAGGAAGATATGCCCAGGCGAGGATTGGTTCCCAAGCGCGAGATTCTGCCGGACCCGGTGTACAGCTCCCAGCTGGTCACCAAGTTCGTGAACGTGGTGATGAAGGACGGCAAGAAGTCAACCGCCGAGCGCATCCTGTACGACGCTCTCGACACCATCAAGGAGCGGACCGGCGAGGACCCGATGAAGGTCTTCAAGCGTGCCATCGAGAACGTCAAGCCGGCGGTCGAGGTCAAGTCGCGACGAGTCGGCGGCTCGACCTATCAGGTGCCGGTCGAGGTGAGGCCCAACCGGCGGCTGGCGCTGTCGTTCCGCTGGTTGATCCAGAGCGCGCTCAAGCGCAGCGAAAAGCAGATGAATCTTCGCCTGGCAGGCGAGTTGATGGATGCCGCGGCGAACCGCGGAGTAGCAATCAAGAAGAGGGAGGACACCCACCGGATGGCAGAGGCCAACAAGGCCTTCGCACACTACCGCTGGTAAGACGTCCGCCCCGCGAGGGCTCTACGGACGGGATGTAACCACGCGGCGACAGCGGGTAACCGCTGTCGCTGTTGTCGCTCATAAGAACGCACCTCAGCAGCAACGAGTCACCGCAACTACCGAGTACCGAACCATGTCACGCACGAAGCCCCTCAACCTCATCCGCAACATCGGGATCATGGCCCACATCGACGCGGGCAAGACGACCACGACGGAGCGGATCCTCTACTACTCGGGGGTCAACTACAAGATCGGCGAGGTGCACGACGGCACGGCGACGATGGATTGGATGGTCCAGGAGCAGGAGCGTGGCATCACCATTACCGCCGCGGCGACGACCTGCGAGTGGAACGAGCATCGGATCAACATCATCGATACGCCCGGCCACGTCGATTTCACCGCCGAGGTCGAGCGCTCCTTGCGCGTGCTCGACGGAGCGGTCGCCGTGTTCGACGCGGTGGCCGGGGTCGAGCCGCAGTCGGAGACCGTGTGGCGGCAGGCCGATCGCTACGCCGTGCCGCGCATCGCCCTGGTCAACAAGATGGATCGCGTCGGCGCCGACTTCGAGCGCTGCGTGTCGATGATGCGCAGCCGGCTGGGAGCCTCGCCGGTGGTGATCCAGCTTCCCTGGGGCAGTGAGGCCGACCTCAAGGGCATCATCGACCTGGTCGAGATGCGCGGTATCGCCTACAAGGACGAGACTCTCGGCGCCGACTACGAGGTGACCGAGATCCCCGAGAAATACCTCGATCAGGCGCACAAGATGCGCGAGCAGATGGTCGAGGCGATCGCCGAGACCGACGAGCCGCTGCTCGAGAAGTACCTGTCGGGCGACGAGATCACCAACGACGAGCTGAAGGCCGCCCTGCGCCGGGCGACCATCTCGAACAGCCTGCAGCCGGTCCTCTGCGGCAGCGCCTTCAAGAACAAGGGCGTGCAGCCGCTGCTCGACGCGGTGATCGACTTCCTGCCTTCGCCGCTGGACGTGCCGGCGATGATCGGCACCGACACGGTGACCGACCTGCCGGCCGAGCGCCCGGCGGCCGACGACGCGCCTTTCTCGGCGCTGGTCTTCAAGATCATGACCGATCCGTTCGTCGGCCAGCTGGCCTACTTCCGGATCTACTCCGGGCACGTCGAGTCGGGCACCAAGGTGCTGAACGCGGGGCGCGGCAGCAACGAGCGGATCGGCCGCCTCCTCAAGATGCACGCCAACAAGCGCGAGGAGATCTCCGAGTTGTGGGCGGGCGACATCGCGGCCGCGGTGGGCCTCAAGGGGGTCAAGACCGGCGACACCATCTGCGCATCGGATCATCCGATCGTGCTCGAGGCGATGAGCTTCCCCGAGCCGGTGATCGCGGTGTCGATCGAGCCCAAGACCAAGGCCGATCAGGAGAAGCTGGCGACCGCGCTGGGCAAGCTCCAGCAGGAGGATCCCACCTTCCACGTTCACACCGAGCCGGAGACGGGACAGACCCTGATCTCGGGCATGGGCGAGCTGCACCTGGAGATCATCACCGACCGCCTGGTGCGCGAGTTCAACGTCGGCGCCAACATCGGCCGGCCGCAGGTGGCCTACCGCGAGAGCCTCACCAAAGAGGCCGAGGGCGAGGGCCGGTTCGTTCGTCAGAGCGGCGGCCGCGGTCAGTTCGGCCACGTCAAGATCCGCGTCCGTCCGACCGGCGGCGAGTTCGTGTTCGAGAACAAGATCGTCGGCGGCGCCATCCCGCGCGAGTTCATCCGCCCCGTCGAGCAGGGCATTCGCGAGGCGATGGAGAGCGGGCCGCTGGCCGGCTACCCGATGACCGGCCTCGAGGTCGAGCTCTACGACGGCACCCACCACGAGGTCGACTCCTCGGAGGTGGCCTTCAAGATCGCCGGCTCGATGGCGATTCAGGACGCGTCCAAGCGCGCCAACCCGGTGCTCTTGGAGCCGGTGATGGCGGTCGAGGTGGTGACGCCCGACGACTACATGGGCGACGTCATCGGCGACATCACCTCGCGGCGCGGGCGGGTTCTGCAGATGGACGCGCGCGGCAACGCGCAGGTCATCACCTGCCGGGTGCCGCTGTCCGAGATGTTCGGCTACGCCACCGACCTGCGGTCGGCGACCCAGGGGCGTGCCACCTACACCATGCAATTCGAGAACTACGAGCAGGCGCCGAAGAGCGTCAGCGAGGAGATCGTTGCCCGGGCCGCCGGCTAGGGCGGTCGCAAAAAGGAGAAGTCATGGCGAAGGAGAAGTTTGAGCGGACAAAGCCGCACGTGAACGTAGGGACGATCGGTCACGTCGATCACGGCAAGACGACTTTGACGGCGGCGATCACGAAGGTGCTGGCGGCGAAGGGT
>JAHEKO010000045.1:11746-14697 GCA_024638355.1 Acidobacteriota bacterium | reverse complement strand
GAGCAGGCCGATCGGCACCAGCAGCAGCGGCAGGCGGTGCACCGCGAGGCCGCTCTCGGCGAGGTGCGCGGCCACGAGATCGAGGAAGCTCTGGAGGCCGGTGGCGCCCGGTCGACGGTGTTCCCCCGCGACGGCCGCGGCGAGCGCTGCCGCCGGGGCGAGGCCGTAGGTCGAGCGGAACGACTCGAGCTCGCCGTCGGGGGCACCGGCGATCAGCTCGCTGCCGAGCGCCAGGCTGCCGACCAGGGCCACCGAGCTCCCTTCCGCTCGCGGCAGGACGGTCACCAACGAGTCGAGGTCGTAGCCGGCGCCGCCGCCGAGCCGCTGCATCGCCGCGGCCCCGTCGGCCGCCGTTGCGCCCGCGGGGTCGCCGGCCGCGACGGGGAGCGGGTGAACGAAGCGGGTGGGCTTGCCGTACAGGCGCTCCACTTCGGTCGCCGCGCGGCGGGCGGCCTCGACGTAGCGGGCAACGCCGTCACGCCGCGTGAAGCTCTCCTCCGGCACCCGGTCGGCGCCGAGGATCTCGAGGATCCGCTGCTCGAGGCTGTGGATGGAGAGCCAGATCTCGCCGCTCACCGGCAGCATGTGGCCGTTGTGGAAGGGAATGGGCGCTACCGTCCAGCGCAGCGGCCCGAAGCGCGCGTCCAGATCCTCCGGCAGGTCCTGGATCAGCTCGAGTCCCATCAGCGAGTCCGATTCGCGCCCCGGCTGGCGGTTCGGCCGCAGAACCGCGACCTGGCCACCGTCGGGAGCGGCCAGAAAGCTCATCGGATCGCGAGGCCAGGGAGAGTAGACGTGTCCCCGGGTCCGGCTCACATGGACGTCGAGGTCGGCGGCCGCCTTCGCCAGTTGCGGGGTCATCGTGTCGTCGGTGAGCACGGCGATGGCGCGCTCCGGCGCCCAGCCGCGCACGGCGCGCAGGAACGACATGGCCTCGTCGGGGCTGAAGAACCGGGATCCGAGCGAGTAGATCGAGACGCCGATCGCAGCCTCGGACGCGCCGAGGCGCAGCTCGGGCCAGACTTCCGCCGCGGCCGGCTCCGTCGGGCGCGATTTGGCGGCGCCGAGCCGGCGGTCCGCGATCGCGCGTCGCGCCGCGCCCCAGGCGAACTCCACCCGGGCCAGGTCCAGCAGGTCGAGCCGCCGGCTCAACTCGAACAGGAGCGGGTCGCGCAGCCCGCCGGCCGCGCCGCCTGGAGGCGCCGCCGCCATCGCCGCTACGGCCCGCTCGCGGAACCGGGCGTCGGCGGCAAAGCGCCGGGGGTCGAGCAGCAGCGCGTTCGCCAGCCGCGCCACGTCGTCCGGCGTCCAGTCGCTTGCGGCCGTCGCCGCGATTCGCTCCCGGGCGAGCGCCGCGAGGTCGGCGGCTTTGGCGCCGGGTAGATCCGGCTGGGTGGAGGCCGGCCGCGCCGCCGCGGCCCAGGCGAGCGCCAGGGCGAGGGCGGCGCCAAGCCTTGCTCGCGGGAAGGGCAGGCTAGCCCCCGAGCGCGGAGAGGTTGTCGGCCGCGGTCTCGTCGTCGGGGTTGAGCTCCAGGGCTCGCTCGAGAAGCTGGCGCGCTTCGGCCGTCTTGCCCGTGTTGATCAGCAGGACGGCGAGATCGTTCATCGTGGCCGTGTGCTCGGGCTGGAGGCTGAGCGCGCGGCGGAAGTCGGTCTCGGCGGTCGTGTCGCTGCCCATCGCCATGTGAATGGCGCCGCGCAGGTAGAGGCAGTCGGCGTTGTCGGGCGCCGCCGCGACCGCCTGCTCGGCCACCGCGAGCGCTTCTTCGTCGCGCCCCATCACCTGCAGGATTCGGCCCTCGAGCAGGACCGGCCGCAGATCTCCGCGGCTCAGGACGCGCTCCTGGCGGATCTTGGAGAGGGCCTCTTCGAAGCGCTCTTCGGACATCAGGGTGAAGGTTTCGCGAAGCGCCGCGAGGGTCGGGTCGTCGCGCTCCGCGCGCTCGCGCAAATCCTGCTGCGAGGCGGAGACCTCACCCTGGGTGACGGCCTGGAACCGCTTGAGAGCCACCTGGGCCTCTTCCCGCCGGCCGAGAGCCGCGAGGGTCTGGCCGAGCATCTGCCAGCCTTGTTTCTCGTCGGGGTTCATCTCGGTCGCTTTCTGGAGATAGGGGAGAGCGGCTTCGCGCTCGCCGGTCATCGCCAGGAAACGGCCGTAGTGAAGGATCAGGCGCGCCGCCAGGCTCGGCGGTAGCTGCGCCGGGGAGTCGCCGACCAGCCCCTCGGCGAACGGGCGTAGCGTCTCCAGCGCCGCGTCGAGCTCGCCGCTCTGGTATTGGGCCAGACCCACCTGGAGGGCGACGGACGGATCGCTGTCGGCATAGCCGGCGAGAACCTCGACTCCCTCGGCAGCCTGTCCGACCCCGGCGTAGGCGTCGGCGAGCACCCGGCGGATGTCGATCTGCATGCTCTCGGGCGCCGTCTCCAGGATCGGCGTGAGGGTGTTGATCGCGCCCCACGGGTCGCCTTTGATCATCAGGAGCCGGCCCCAGAGCAGGCTCACCTGCGGCTGCTCCCGCGGCAGATCGGAGAGCAGCTGCTCGGCGTCGGGCACCCGATCGAGCTGCACCGCGCAGAACGCGGCTGCCAGGCGCACCTCGACGTCGGCCGGGTACTGCTCGGCCCACGGCTTGAGCATGGCGAGCGCCTGGGTGTACGCGCCTCTGGCGCCGAGCATCAGGCCGAGCTCGCGCCGCGCCGGTGAGCTGGGCAGGATCGCCATCGATCGCTCGTAGAACTCCGCGGCGCGCTGCATCTGGCCGAGCGCCTGTGCCGCGCGGCCGGCGTTGAACAGAACCGCCGGATCCGGCGAGTCGGACGCCGCCAGCGGCTCGAGCACGTCCAGCGCGTCGAGCGGGCGACCGCTCTCGACGTAGAGCCCGCCGAGAAGTGCCAGGCCGACCTCCGGTGGGTCTTCGCGCGTACGCAGCGTCTCCAGGACCCGAATCGCT
>JAHEKO010000045.1:6054-11646 GCA_024638355.1 Acidobacteriota bacterium | reverse complement strand
CGCCCCGGCGACCTGGCGGTGCTCGAGCTCCTTGGCCGGGCGCGGGTGCTCGATCGCCGATACCTGGCCGCCGAGGAGCCGCTGGCCAGCGTCTACGCCGCCGGCGGAGCGAGCGTCGACGCGCATCTCTACTACTCGGCAGCGCTGTGGGAGAACGGGCGTCTGGAGCGAGCGGAGGAGGTCGCCCGCGCGGCGGTGGCGGCAAGCGGCGGCGCCCTGCCGGCGGTTCATCAGCTGGGCCGCCTGCTCCTCTGGCAGAGCCGCTACGAAGAGGCGGCGGAGCTTCTCGAGCGGTGCGCCCGGCAGGCTCCCGGCGCCGCCGAGATGCTCATCGAGCTGGCCCGCGCCCGCGACGGCGCCGGCGATCTCGACGGCGCTCTCGCGGCCTACCGCCAGGCGGTCGAGTTGGCGCCCGAGCATTCCGAGCTTCGCTACGGACTGGCCATGGCGCTGCTCCGCTCGGGCGACCGGGAGGCGGCGGCGGTCGAGCTCGCCGCCTACGAGCGCCTCTATCGCGAAGACCAGCAGCGAGTGCTCGCCCAGGGACTGGCCGAAGCGAGGATCGCGCGCGGGCTCGAGCTGTCGCGGCAGGGCGAGCACGTGGCCGCGATCGAGCATTTGCGGCAGCTTCCCGAAAGCGCCGACGGCCTGGCCGCGCTCGCGGCGGCGCTGCGGGCCGCCGGCGACCTTCAGGGCGCCGTCGACGAGCTGGGCCGAGCCATAGTGGTCGAGCCCGGTCGAACCGACCTTCAGGCCCTGTTGAACGAGGCGCGGCTGGAGCTCCTGCGCCGGCCATGAGGCGCGCGAATCCGCAACGGCTCGCCGTCCTGTGGGCTGCGCTGGTCGCCGCCGGAGCCGCGTCTCTCACCGCGGCGGAGCCCGCCCGGTGTGGCGGCTTCTCGCTCACCGACGCCGCCGACGAGCTCGGCGTCGCCTTCGTCCACGCCACCGGAGCCCGCGGCGAGAAGCACCTGCGCGAGACCATGGGCGCGGGATTGGCCTGGCTCGACTACGACGGCGATGGCTGGTGGGATCTCTACTGGGTCCAGTCGGACGGCGCCGACGCCCTCTTTCGCAACCTCGACGGCGCCGGGTTCGAGCCGGTCGGGCTGCCCGAGGGAGCGGCCGAGACGGGCTACGGCCAGGGCGTTCTGGCGGCCGATCTCGACGGCGATGCCGCCCCCGATCTGTGGGTCACCCGCGACGGCGCCGATCTCCTCTATCGCAACCGCGGTGACGGCTCGTTCGAGCCGGCGGCGGCTTTCGGCCCGGAGGTCTGGAGCTCCTCGGCCGCGGCCGCCGACGCCGACGGTGACGGCGATCTGGACGTCTACGTCAGCCGGTATGTCGAGCACGAGGTCGGCGAGGACGTCTTTTGCGGCGATCCCGACACCGGCGAGCGGCGCTATTGCGATCCGTCGCTCTTCCCGGGCGCCGCCGACGCCTATTTCGAGAACCTCGGAGCGGGTCGATTCCGCGATGCGACCGAAACGGCTGGACTGGGCGGCGCGAGCGGCCGCGGGCTCGGGGTGCTTTTCGTCGACCTCGACGCCGACGGCCACGCCGACCTCTACGTCGCCAACGACCTGACCGTCAACTTCCTCTTCGCCGGCCGCGGCGACGGCACCTTCGAAGATCTGTCGCTGATCTCGGGTAGCGCGGTCAATCGCGACGGGCGTCCGGAGGCCGGCATGGGCGTCGCGGTGGGTGACCACGATGGCGACCTCGATCCCGATCTGGCCGTTACCAACTTCGACGTAGAAACCAACACGCTCTACCGCAACCTCGGCGATCTCGCCTTCGCCGACGTCTCCGGGCCCGCCGGCTTCGGCCTGCCGTCGTTCAACCTGCTGGCATTCGGCCTGGTCGCGGCCGATCTCGACCACGACGCCGACCTCGACTTCTACGTCGCCAACGGCCACATCTTCGAGCAACCGGCGCGTGAGAACGTTCTCTACCGGCAGCCCGACTCGCTGCTCGCCGGTGACGGCCAAGGTAATTTCAGCCCCGTCGCCTGCCCGCTGCTCGACGAGACGCCGACCGTCGCCCGCGGCCTGGTGGCCGGCGACTTCGACAACGACGGTGATCTCGACCTGGCGGTGCAGGAGAACGGCGGTCCGGCGCGGCTGCTGCGCAACGGGATCGACGATGAACGCTGGATCGGCCTCCAGCTGCGCGGCGCCGCCCCGAACAGCGAGGCGGTCGGCGCCCGGGTGGTTGTCGAATCCGAGCGGCGCAGCCAGGTGCGCTGGGTCACGGCCGGCGACAGCTACCAGTCGACTTCCGACCGGCGGGTCCACTTCGGGCTCGGAGACCAGGGGGCGGCGGCGGTAGAGGTCGGGTGGCCGGGTGGCGTCGCCAGGAGATTCCTGGATCCGCCCGCCGGGAAGTACCTGGTGGTCTGGGAAGAGTAGCGGCGTGTCGGAGCGGCTGGCCTTCGGCTGAGCGGGGCGCCGCCGCTGCTAGCCCTGGGCGGCGGCCGCCTCCGGCTCTACGATTTCGATCGATCCGGCGGTCGACAGCCCCCGGGTCACGGTTTGCTCCGTCCCGCTCGGCCAGGTTACTTCGACGCTCTCGACCTTGGTCGCGTCTCCGAGCCCGAAGTAGAGCGGGAGAGGACAGTGCGACAGGTAGCCGGAGGTCGCGTCGTGGTAGCGGCTGTACGAGCCCTTGTCGGTCGTGACGGTGACGCGGGCGCCGATGCCGTCACGGTTGGACTCGGTGCCTACCAGCTTCACCGACAGATAGCGGGGCTTGGCCTTGTCGGTCAAGTTGCTCACCAGCACCTGGGGTCCGTCGTTGAACTCGTTGGTCACGATGTCGAGATCGCCGTCGCCGTCGATGTCGAAGATGATCGACGACCGCGTGCCGAGGGCGCCCATCACCGTGACTCGATCGTCGTGGCCTTCGCAGACCTCGAGCTCCTTGTCGGCGCCGCCGCAGTCGGCGTCGAAGAGCGGCGCGTGGGTGCGGCCATCGCGCCGCGGCTCCACGCCGAGCAGAAACTCGGCGTCGAGAAACGACTCGCCACGGTTGTTGATGAAAACCGAGTTGATGCCATAGCGGAAGGGGTAGTTCATGCTCGACGCCAGGAACACGTCTTCGAAGCCGTCGGCGTTCAGATCGGCGACGCTGATTCCCCACGGCCAGTAGTTTTCCGCGCCGACCAGGTCGGAGACCTCCTCGAACGAGCCGTCCTCCTGCTGAATCCAGAACGAGTTGCCCGGGATGTTGTTCTCCGCTCCCTTGACCTTCACCTCGTAGTTCTTGGTCTTCTCTTCGAGCGGCTCGAAGCCCTCGAGGGTCATGTCCGAGTGCATGTCGGTGACCAGCAGGTCCTCGCGCGCGTCGTTGTTGAAGTCGAAGAAGTTCACCCCCATGGCGCCCCACGAGGTCTTCGGGAAGTGGGCCGCGGTCTTCTCGACGAACTTCTTGCCGCCCTGGTTCTCGTAGTAGTGATCGTCGCCCTGCATGTTGAGGACGTAGAGGTCCGGGTAGCCGTCGCGATTGAAGTCGACGATGGTCGCGTCGCCGCTCCAGCTGTCGTCCGTCAGCCCGGTCGCGGCCGAGACGTCCTCGAAGCGATTGCCGCCGAGGTTGCGGTAGAGAATGCTGCGCTCGAAGCGCTCCGGAAAGAGATGCCCCTCGAAGGCGTCGCCCATGCCGACGTAGGCGCCGCCGCGACCCGTCTCGTCGTGGGTGTAGCGCCCGACGTTGGTGACGAAGAGGTCGAGCAGGCCGTCGAGATCGTAGTCGAAGAACACGGCGCCGGACGAGTGCCCCGAATAGTCGACGCCGGCCTTGGAGCTGATGTCGGTGAACTTGCCCTCGCCGTCGTTCTCGAACAGCACGTTGCCCATCCGAACGGTGGTGACGAAGAGATCGGGATCGCCGTCGTTGTCGATGTCGGCGAAGGAGGCGGTCACGCCCACGCGGTCGGCGAGCGCGACACCGGCGCTCTCGGTGATGTTCTCGAAGCGCCCGTTGCCGAGGCTCTTCCAGAGCTGGTTCCCGCCGAGCTGGGTGACGAAGTAGAGATCGTAGAGCGAATCGCCGTCGACGTCGGCGGCGATGACGCCGTTGCCGTGGTCGTAGTGAACCGGCTTCCAGTACTTCGCCGAGTCGTCGACGGACTCGTGGTGGAAGTCGATGCCGCTCGAGGCGACCTGGTCGTTGAAGCGAAAGCCGATGGGCACGTCGAAGATGCCGCGGGTCGCTTCCTGGTTGCGCTGGCGCAGCTCGAGGAGGTTGACGCCGCTGTCGACGGGCGGCACTTGAATGATGGTGTCGCGGCCGTCCTCCTGGGCGAAGGCGGCAGGAAGGCCGGCGGCGAAGAGCGCGAGCGCGGGAATCACGGCGAAACGTGTCATCGACATCATGGTCACTCCGGCACCTCGGTCCCGGCCTCCTCGGTAATGGTCAGCGTCGAGCTCATTCGGATGCCGTCGGTCACCGTCTGGGTCGCTCCCGACGGCCACTCGACCTCCACTCGATCGATCGTGTCGGCCGCGCCAAGCCCGAAGTAGAGCGGCATGCGGCTGTGCGAAAGGTAGCCGGACACTCCGTCCTGCACCTTGGTGTAGCTCCGGTCGCCGGAGATCACGCGGACGACGGCGCCCAGGCTGTCGCGGTTCGAACGGGTGCCGACCAGAGCGACCTTCAGGTAGCGCAGCTCGGTGCGAGCGTCCAGGTCGCTGATCAACACCATCGGCACGTCGTTGAACTCGTTGGTCACGATGTCGAGGTCGCCGTCGTCGTCGAGGTCGAAGATCGCCGACGAGCGCGTGCCCAGCGCGCCCAGAAGCTCGAAGCGGCCGGAGCGGCCCCGGCACTCGTCGCGCTCCCGATCCTCGCCGTCGCAGTCCATCAGCACCCACGGCTTCATCGCGCGTCCGCCGCGCCGCGGCTCGACGCCCAGGATGTACTCGCTGTCGAGGAGCTTCTTGCCCCGATTGTTGAGCAGCACGCTGTTGACGCCGTAGCGGAACGGGAAGTTCATGCTCGAGGCGATGAAGACGTCGTCCCAGCCGTCGGCGTTCAGATCGCCGGTCGAGAGCCCCCACGGCCAGTAGTTCTCGGCGCCGAGCGCGTCCGACATCTCCTCGAAGCCGCCGTTCTCGAGCCGGCGGTAGAAGGCGTTGCCGAAGATGTTGTCGGCGCCGCCCTGCAGAAACTCTTCGGGCCATTGCATGTCGGACTTGAGCTTCTCCTGCGGGATGCCGACGTTCTGGCTCATGTCCGAGTGCATGTCCGTCAGCATCAGATCGAGGCGGCCGTCGTTGTTCTGATCGAAGAACTTGATGCCCATCGAGCCCCACGGCGTCTTCGGGAAGTACTCTTTCGTCTTGTCGACGAAGCGCTCGCCGCCGACGTTCTCCCAGTAGTGGTCGTCGCCCTGCATGTTGAGAACGTAGAGGTCCGGGTAGCGGTCGCCGTTGAGATCGACCGGCGAGGCGTCGCCGCTCCAGCCGGTGTCGACCAGCCCGGTCTTCTCGGTCACGTCCTCGAAAGTGCCGTCGCCGCGGTTGCGGTAGAGGAGGCTCGGTTCGAAGCGCGCCGGCGTCAGGTGGCCGCTGAAGGCGTCCGACTGGC
>JAHEKO010000045.1:0-5954 GCA_024638355.1 Acidobacteriota bacterium | reverse complement strand
GTGTCGACCAGCCCGGTCTTCTCGGTCACGTCCTCGAAAGTGCCGTCGCCGCGGTTGCGGTAGAGGAGGCTCGGTTCGAAGCGCGCCGGCGTCAGGTGGCCGCTGAAGGCGTCCGACTGGCGTCCGTCGGGCAGAAAGCCGAAACCGACGTGGTAGCCGCCCGGCCCGACCGCGTCGGTGGTGTAGACGCCGACGTTGGCGACGAAGAGGTCGAGGTGTCCGTCGAGGTCGTAATCGAAGAAGAGAGCGCCGGAGGAGTGACCGACATGCTCGAGCCCCGCCTTGCGGGTCACGTCGCGGAATCGGCCCGTGCCGTCGTTCTCGAAGAGGACGTTGCCGAAACGGACCGTGGTGACGTAGAGGTCGGCGTCGCCATCGTTGTCGATGTCGGCGAAGCTGGCGGAGGCGCCGACCCGATCGGCCAGAGCGACGCCGGCCGTTTCGGTGATGTTCTCGAAGCGGCCGCCGCCCAGATTGCGCCAGAGCTCGTTGCCGCCGAGCTGGCTGACGAAATAGAGGTCGAGTCTGCCGTCGCCGTCGACGTCGGCCACCGCGACGCCGTTGCCGTGGTCGTAGTGGTTCGGCTTGTAGCTCTTCGCCGAGTCGGCGGTGATCTCGTGCTCGAAGGTGATCCCGCTCTGCGGCTGCCGGTCGCGCAGCGTGAACTCGTGAAAGACCTCGAACTCGCCGAGCGTGCCGAGCTGCTGCTGGCGGCGCGCGGCCGCTTCGGCGGCGGGGTCGACGGTCTGGCCGATGGGAATGCGTCGCGGCGCCTCCGCGCTGGCCTGACTCCATGCGGACGCCGGAATGGCGCACAGGGCCGCCAGCGTGAGGACGGCGTACACCCAACGAACTCCGCGCGAAGACACTCTAGGCTCTGGACTTGTCATGAATCTCCTTCCGTCTCCCGGCAGGGAGCGGTGGCGGCGGGGCCCGAGCGTATCGTACGCTCTCTCCCCGTCGCATTCGTCGCGTCGCGGCCCTGGGTAATGCAAGAGACGTGCAGAGGGGCAGGCAACCGGTATATTCGCCGCGTATGAGGCGCATCCGGGCCGGGCGGCTCGGCCTTTTGTTCTGCGCGCTGGCCCTCTTCGGCATGGCGTCCGGGAGCCGGATTCGTTTTCGCGAGACGGCCGAGGACTGGGGCCTCGCCTTCCGGCATCACAACGGCGGCTCCGGCAAGCGCTACTATCCCGAGACCGACGGCTCGGGGGTGGCCCTCTTCGACTACGACCACGACGGCGATCTCGACGTCTTCTTCGTCGACAGCGCGGCGCTGCCCGGCTATGAGGGCGAGCCGCCGCGCTCGATCCTCTACCGCAACGACGGCGGCGGTCGCTTTGTCGACGTCACCGAGAGCTCGGGCATCCGGGTCGCGGGCTACGGCATGGGCGCGACGTCGGCCGATCCGGACGGCGACGGCGACCTGGACCTCTACGTCACGCAGTTCCGCGACAACCAGCTCTTCCGCAACAACGGAGACGGCACGTTCACCGACGTCACCGCCGCCGCCGGCGTCGGCGATCCGAGGTGGAGCATGTCGGCGGCCTTCGCCGATGTCGACCGCGACGGCGATCTCGATCTCTACGTCACCAACTACATTCGCTACTCGATCGAGGACCCCGTCCTCTGCTACAACGAGATCCACGACGTCGGCGCGTTTTGTCACCCCGAGCTCTTCGAGGGCCTGCCGGATCGCTTCTACGCCAACCGCGGCGACGGCACCTTCGTCGATCGAACGGCCGAGGCGGGCTTCTCCGGCGCTTGGGGCAAGGCGATGGGCGTCGTCGTCAGCGACTTCGACAACGACGACTGGCTCGACGTCTACGTCGCCAACGACACGACGCCCAACTCGCTCTTCCGCAATCGCCGCGACGGCACCTTCGAGGACGTGTCGCTGGTCTCGGGGACGGCGTTCAGCGACACCGGTCTGCCCGAGGCGGGAATGGGCGTGGCGGCCGCCGATGTCGACGAAGACGGACTGGTCGACATCTACGTCACGAACTTCGCACTCGAAACGAACGCCTTCTACCGGAACCTGGGCAACGGGGTCTTTGTCGACGTTCGAACCTCTGCCGGCGTCGCCCCCCCTTCGCTCGTGCTGCTCGGATTCGGTACCGCGTTCGCCGACTTCGATCTCGACTCCGACCTCGACCTGGCCATCGCCAACGGCCATATTCTCGACAACGTCGAGCTGATGGAGGAGCGCGCCGACCTCACCTACCGTCAGCGCAACCAGATCTTAGAGAACCTCGGCGGCGCCAGGTTCCGCGAGGTCGAGGATTCCGGCGTCGACGTGATCGCGGCCAGCCGCGGACTGGCGACCGGCGACCTCGATGGTGATGGCGATCTCGACCTGGTCATCACCAACTCGAACGACGTCGCCGAGGTGTACGAGAACGTCTCGACCGGAGTGGGGGAGTGGCTGGCCGTGGATCTGGGCGAGTCGGCTGGAGGGGCGCTGGCGATCGGTAGCCGAATCGAGCTGGTGACCGCGGCCCGGCGTCAGTCGCGCGACGTGGTCTCGGCCGATTCGTATCTGTCGCAGAGCAGCCAGACGGTGCGGTTCGGGCTGGAGGAGCCGTCGTCGCCGCACCGGTTGCAGGTGCGGTGGTCGGACGGCCGGCGCATGGCGATCGCCGGCGTAAAGCCCGGCCGGCGCTACCGGCTCTGGGAGCCGTGAGCCACGGTTATCGGGAGCCGCCGAGCCGGCGCAGCTCCGGGTCGTCGGGGAAGCGCTGCCTGCCCATTGCCAGCAGCGCCTGGGCGGAGCGCGGATCTCCCATCGCCTGCAGGGTGCGCACCGCTTCGCCGTAGGCGTGCGGCGAGGGGTTGGTCTCGATCATCCGCTGGAGCGTCGCGCCCGCTTCGGCGGCGCGGCCGAGGAGGGCGTAGAGATACGCGAGATGCGTGTAGGGCGCCAGCTGGCCGGGGGACAGCTCGGTCTCGCGCTGGAAAGCCGCCACCGCCTGCTGATGCTCGCCCAGCTGCACCAGGGAACGGCCGCGAATGAAGTAGACGCCTTCGAGCTTCTCGAAGTCGTCACGGTCACCGAACTCGTCGAGTGCCTGCTGTGTGAGGCTCAGGGCCTCGGCGAAGCGCTTCTGCTTCGAGCGCAGGTCGGCCAGAGTGATCAGGGGTCCGATCCTGGCGCCGCGTCCGGCCATCGATTGCTCGGCCAGCGCCGCCGCCCGCTCCAGATCGCCCCGTCGCAAAGCGACCTGCGTCAAGACGTCGCGGGCGAGCTCGTGAACCGGAAGCGCCAGCTCGGCGTGGGCCTCGGCTTGATCGAGCCGCCCGAGCTTGAGGAACGCGTTGGCCATCGAGAGCGCGATCTGCGGCGCCCCTCCGGTGAGCCGCATCGCCTCTTCGAAGGCCGCCACCGCTTCCTCCTCGCGGCCGATCTCCGTCAGCGCCATACCCAGCTTCTCCCAGGCGTCGACCATGCCGGGCTCCTCGGCGAGGACCTTGCGGTAGACGGGCACCGCGGCGGCGTGATTCCCCGCCGCGGCCAGGTCGAGCGCTTCGACCATGATGTCGAGCACGAAGAGACGAGCTTTGGGGTCGGGCAGGGGCCCGTCGCTCTCGACCGTGCCGCCGCCCAGGTAGCCGAGCGCCGCCAGCTTCTGGAGCGTCTCGGGGTCTTCCTCCATCGGCGCGTCGAGCGAGCGATCGAGGCTCTCGAGGTGATCTTCCAGGCGGCCCGCGAGGCGCCGCTCGCGCCGCAGGATGTTGTCGAGCTCGGCGGGATCGGCCTCGAGATCGTAGAGCTCCGGATCGGGTCCGTGGATGTAGTGATACGGAAACTCGATCAGCGAGGCGAGCTCGCTCCAGCCGAAGTGGAGGCGCGGAAATACGGTCTCGGAGTAGATCTTCCGCGGCGGAGCGTCGGCGGACTCGAGGCTCAAGAGAGAGGTTCCATCGAGCTCCCGGCGCGGCTCGACGCCGAGGAGATGCAGCACCGTCGGGTAGATGTCGGCGAGCTGGGCCGGCGCCGCGACGGTCGCTCCGCCGCGCTCGGCGCCGGGAAGCTTGAGCATCAGCGGCACCTGCAGGACCTCGCGATAGATGAGCGGCCCGTGTTCCTGATAGCCGTGCTCGCCGAGCCCCTCGCCGTGGTCCGACATGAAGAAGATCAGCGAGCGGTCGTAGAGACCGCGCTCGCGGAGCCCGTCGAGGAAGCGGCCGACGATCGCGTCGGCGTAGGCGACCTCTGCGTCGTAGGGATCGCCGTAGCGCGACGCGAAGGGCTCCGGGGCTCGGTAGGGGGTGTGCGGCTCGTAGATGTGAAAGAAGAGGAAGAAGGGCTGCCCGGCGACGGAGTCGAGCCAGGGCAGGGTCTTCTCCAGGGTCTGGTCGCCCGGCCGCTGCACGCTGCCGCCGTAGCTCCAGTCGCCCACGAAGGGCAGCTTGTCCTCGTAGAAATCGAACGACTCGCCCATCCCGCTGCTGCCGCGAAGAACGAAGGTCGAGACTCCGGCGCCGGTGGCGTAGCCGAGCTCCTTGAGGCGGGTCGGCAGGTACGGGATCGATTCCGCATCCAGACGATAGCCCATGTTGTCGCGCACGCCGTGCGCCAGCGGCAGCATTCCCGAGAGCGCCGTGGCGTGGGAGGGAAAGGTGAGCGGCACCGGACAGTAGGCGTGCTCGTAGAGGATGGCGTCGCGGCGAAAGCGATCGATCGCCGGAGTGGCGACGCCTTCGTACCCGTACGCCGGCAGCCGATCCGAGCGCAGGGTGTCGACGGAGATCAGGACGATCGGCGTGCCGTCCGGAATCCGAAGGCGCTCGGAGCTCTTACCGCAGCCGCTGGCGGCGAGGGCGATCGCCAAAACGAGAAAGCCGGCCAGAGGCCGGCGAGGGTAGCGCAGCATCTTTCGGAGGCCTTCCCTCCGCCTCTACTGAGCCAGAAAGGAAAGAAACTCCTCGACCTCGGCCTTATGGCTGCTGTCGGGATCGATCTTCAGAAGATGCTCGAAGTCGGCGCGCGCGCCGGCGTTGTCGCCGCCGCCCAGGCGACAGAGGCCGCGGTAGTAGTAGCCCTCGGGATTGTCGGGAGCCTCCGCGACGGCTCGATCGAAGTAGTCGAGCGCCTTGGCCGTGTCTCCGTCGTTGTAGAGACGGATGCCGATGTTGAGCACCATGTCGGTGGGCAGCGTGGCGTCTTCGGGGAGCTGCGCCAGATAGACGGCCGCCTCTGCCTCGCGACCCTCGCGGGTCAGGATGTCGGCAAGCACCTGGATCGCCGCGACGTTGCCCGGCGACAGCTCGACCGCCTGCTTGAGGCTGTCGATCGCCGCGTCGAGATTCTTCTCGCCGTAGTAACCCTTGGCGATCTCGGTCAAGACGGTCGCCTTCCCCTCGCCCTCCAGCACCATCGCTGCTTGCTCGAACTCCTTCCGAGCGGCCTTGAAGTCACCTCCTGCCTGATAGGCGTTGCCCAGGCTGATCCGAACCGAGGTCTGTTCTGTTGGCGCCAGGTAGGGCAGCGCCTTTTGATACTCGGCCTTCGCGGCCTCGAGGTTGCCTTCCTGAATGTAGGTGTCGCCGACTCGCGAGCGCAGGCGTGCCTGGCCAACCTCGTCGAGCCCCTCCATGGCGGCGGTGTAGGCGGCCCGTGCTTCGACGTAGTTGCCCGCGTCGAACAGCGAGTCGCCCGTGGAGATCGCCGACTGCGGATCGGGGGCGAGAACGAAGTTCATCGGCGGGTTGCGTCCAAACTCGCTGACCTGGGGACTGCCTTCGGCAGGCTTGTAGCCCTGGGCATCGACCAGCACGGTCCAGACGCCTCCCGCCAGACCGCCGAAGGCGAAGCGGCCCTTCTCATCGGTGGTTGCCGGCTCGGGCCCGTTGCCTTGCGTGCGCAGGAAGAGCTCGACACGGGCGCCCTCCAGCGGGCCGCCGTCTTCGCTCTTGACGGTGCCGTGAGCCCGGCCGCGGCCGGCCCACTCCTG
>JAHEKO010000440.1 GCA_024638355.1 Acidobacteriota bacterium | reverse complement strand
ATCCGCGAGTGGTCGAGCTCCAAAGCCGGCTCGCGGCGGCTGCCGCCGGCGATCGCGGGCGCCTCGCCACGGAGCTGGAAGAGCTGATGGAGGAGGTTCGGATCGAGAAGATGGGCGAGACTTCGCGCGAGTTCGATCGCGTGCACAGCATCGAGCGGGCCCTCGAGGTCGGCTCGATCGACCACATCATTCCGGCCGCAGAGCTCCGCGCCTACCTGATCGACGCGGTCGAGCGCGGCATGGCGCGCTCGGTCGAGGGGCGGCCGGCCGACCCGGTGAGCGCGAGCGACGCGACATGATCCGCCTCGGCTATCTGACCCGGAGCCGCGAGGACCTGCCGCCGGACGACCGCTGGCTGACGGCGCGCGAGCTGACTGGTGTCGACGGCCGGCGCACCGCCAAGCGAATCTCGGACTGGCGGTTGGGTCGGTGGACGGCCAAGGCGGCGATCGGCACCCTGCTCGAGCCCGCGACGCGGGCGGGATCGGCGCGGGCAAGCCATCCTGCGGTCGAAGTGCTGGCCGCCGCGGACGGCGCCCCCTTCGCCGTCGCCGGCGGACAGACCCTGCCGATCGCGCTCTCCCTGAGCCACGCCGCCGGCCGAGCCCTCTGCGCGGTGGGCGCGGCGGCGAGCGCCGTAGGCTGCGATCTCGAGCGCGTCGAGCCGCGCAGCGCAGAGTTCGTGGCGAGCTACTTCACGACCGGCGAGGCCCTGGCGGTCGAGCGGGCGGCGGCTCCCGACCTGCTCGCCAACCTGATCTGGAGCGCGAAGGAGAGTGCCCTCAAGGCGCTCCGCTGCGGTCTGCGCGCGGACACCCGCTCGGTCGAGGTCACGCTCGGCCCGGCGGCGCCCGGCTGGGGCACCTTCCACGTGCTGGCCACGGCGGAGCGGCGGACGTTCCGGGGACGCTGGTGCCGCATCGACGACCTGGTCGCGACTCTCGTCTCCGCGCCGCCGGCCGAGCCGGTCGATCTCGACGCGCCCACGCGCGGGGCCTCGCCTCTCGGCTTCCGTCTTCGTGTCGAGGCGCCGGTCGCCGTCACTCCACCCAGCGCTTGAGGGGCAGCCGCAGGAGGTGGTACTTGGCGCGCAGCCGCTCGATCTCGCGCTGGTAGTCCGACAGCGGCTGGGGCCCGAAGAACTTCTCGATCTCGCGCCGCCTGGCCTTGCGCTCGCGAATCTCGAACGTGTAGACGGCGCGTAGATGCCCGTAGACCAGCCGCGGCTGGGTCGTCGGCCGCGGCACCACGCCCAGCTCGCGGAGCGCGGCCGCGACGGTGGGCCGGTAGCTGACCGGAAGCAGGAACTCGGGCAGGTCGTGCATGCCCGGAATCTATCGCCCAATGGAGCTGCAGCAGGCTTCACAGCGGCAAGCCGTGGGCAGGGCTAGGCTGGCAGACGACTATGGACGTCACCAAGCTCAAGCACGTCTACGACCGCCTCGATCTTCTCGACGACCGGCTCACCCATCGCGTGCGGCCGCGCCAGCCGGTCAACATGGGCCGGCTCACCCCGCAGCTGATGGAGGAGCGGGTGAAGACCCTCTCGGAGTACACGGTCGAGCTCAAGGAGATCGTCCGCGAGCTGGTCGAGTCGCTCGTCGGGCTCCAAACGCCGCGGGCCTAGCCCGGCCTACTCCACCCCGGTCGAGCCGAAGCCCCCCGCCCCCCGGTCGGTCTCGGAGAGCGTGTCGACCTCCTCGACCTCCACCTCGACGACCCGCGCCACCACCAGCTGCGCGATGCGATCGCCGCGACGGATCTCGAAGGGCTCCTCGCCGTGATTGATCATCACCACCCGCACCTCGCCCCGGTAGTCGCTGTCGATCGTGCCGGGCGTGTTCAGGAGCGTCACTCCGTGATGGACGGCGAGGCCGCTGCGCGGGCGCACCTGCCCCTCGCAGCCCGCGGGCAGCTCGATGCTGAAACCGGTCGGCACCAGCGCGCGGCCGCCCGGCGGCAGGACGAGCGGCGCGTCGACCGCGGCCGGAAGGTCGAGGCCGGCGCTGCCGCCGGAGGCGGCGCGCGGCGCCACCAGCCCGCGCGCGTGCGGCAGGCGGCACACCCTGAGCGCGAGGGGCGGGCTAGCCATCGCGGGCACCGGGCCGCCGCCGTCTGCGCCGGCTCTGACCCTCGTCGTCCTCGGATGGCTCGTCGGCGGCCTCTTCGACGCCGGTTCCCTCCGCCGGTTGAATGCCCTCGGGGAAGGGCCGGCCGACCCACTCGCTGTTGAGGCTGGGGATGATCTCGCCCGGCGCGGTCGGCGCTACCGGCAGGATATCGGCCGTGAACAGCCAGCTATCGTAGCTTTCGCCGCCGAGGAACGACTTGATCGCCTTGTCCTTGCTGCGGCTGCGCACTCCCGAGATCGGACCCACGGTCACCGTCTCGTCATCGTCGCGGCCCCGGCGGCCACGCCGGCGCCCGCGGCGGCGCGGCTCGGGCTCGGGCTCGGCGCCCGGCGTCAGGTTTCTCCCCTGCGCATCTTGGCCTTGACCGGCCGACAGGACCAGCTCCCACTTGCCGTCCTCGGTCATCGGGTCCTTCCACAGCTTCCGAATCGAGCGCGGCTGGACTTCGAGCAGCTCTTCCAGCCGCACCGGATAGCGGCCCGCCCGGGTTTGGAAGAGACGAATCGCCTCGGCATACTGCAGGCCGCGAAAGATGAGCTCCTCCTCCTTCTCCCGCTGGATCTGGTGGGTCCAGAGTGGGAGCGCCGCCGCCACCAGGATGTTGAGCACGGTGACCACCACGATCACCACGACCAGGGTGAAGGCGTCTTCCGCGGCCGGTGGGCGCCGGACCTCCGGCCTCGACCCCGCTCGACCCTTGCGACCCACGGCCGGTCCTACCACTCGCTGTACGGCGTGCCGTCGAGGCTGAGGCGCTCGGAGCCCGAGTGGACGTCTTCGATACCGGGCTGGCCGTCCTCGGGCAGATCGGTCTCGGCCGGCTCCTGGTCGCTGTCGAACTCCTCGTAGATCGGCACCCAGGTATCGGCACTCTTGGTGATCGGATCGATCGGGATCGCCCGCAGGTACCCTTCCTCGACGAGCGCCTCGAGGGTGGGCGGGTAGTTCCCCTTGTCGGCGTAGTACTGGTCGATGACGTCGCGGAAGGTCACCAGATCGGTGAGGAGGACGCTCTCCTGGGCGCGGGTCGGAACATTCTTGAGCGCCGGCAGGGCGATGGTCGCGAGAATGCCGATGATCGTCACCACGACGATGAGCTCGAGCAGCGTGAATCCCTGTTGGCGCTTCCTCATAGGCTGGCCTACCACTCTTTGTAGGGGATGCCGTTCATGCCGGTGCCCTCGCTGAGCGAGTACACGTCGAAGACGTTCTCGCCTCCCCACGAGTCGGCGTCCCAGTCGTCCTGATAGCTGCGCAGACCCCACTCGTTTTCTCCGGTCATCGGATCGATGGGTATACGGCGCAGAAATCGTTTCTGTTTGTCCACCTGGCCGACGAGCTCGATCGGCTCGATGAGCTGCTCGAGCTCGGTCGGGTAACCCTCGGCCCCGAGCTCCAGCTCGATCAGGCCGGCGTCCGAGAAGCGCTTGTACTCGTCGATCGCGTTGCGCATCTCGCGCAGCGCCTGGCGCAGCCGCACCTCCTTGCCGCGCTTGACGCTGAACTTGGCCACCGGCA
>JAHEKO010000439.1 GCA_024638355.1 Acidobacteriota bacterium | reverse complement strand
GTACCGCGGCGTCGACCTGCTGGGGGTCGGAGTCTCGGCGTTCTCGTATCTCGGGGGCGTGCATCAGCAGAACGTCGCCGACCTCTCCCGCTACCTTTCCTGGCCTGCCGGCGAGCTACCTCTCGGCCGCGCCTACGCGCTCAGCGCCGACGAACGACTGGTGCGCGAGCTGGTGCTGCGGCTGAAGCTGGGGCGCGTCGACACGGCGGAGCTGCGGGATCGGTACGGGGTAGATCCGGTCGACCGCTTCGCCGCGGCCATCGAACGGCTCTACGCCCGCGATCTCCTGCTGCTGGATGGCGAGACGATCGTGGTGACTCGCCAGGGCCTGCTGCAGGTCGATCACATGGTGCGCGAGTTCTTCCAGCCGGAGCATCGCGGCGAGCTGATCTCTCGACCGGCCCCGCCTCCCGGCCGGGTGCCGGTCAACGCCGACGCTTGAAGCGGCGCGACTTGGCTTCGTAGCGAGGCAGACTCCTCGCGACGCGTCCCGATTGCCAGGAAATAGCTCCCGGCGGTTTGTGATCGCCATCTCGGGTGCTAGCCTTGTTCGAGACTCGGAGGCTACGTCGATGCGTCGATTCCGGAGCGTCTTTCCGCTCTTCGCCTGCCCACTCTCTTTCGCCGGCGTCGCGGCTCTCGTGCTGCTCGCCACCCTGGCTTCGTCCGATGGCGCGGCCGCCCAGCGCCTGAGCATCGAGGGCCGGGTCTGGGAGGACCTGAACGGCGACGGCGGCGTCGGGCCCGAGGAGCGCGCGCTCTCCGGCGTGGAGGTTCGGCTCTTTCGCGGCGATCGCCGGGTGGACAGAGACGAGACCGACGCCGAGGGGTTCTTTCGCTTCCGGGGCCTGCGAGCGGACAACTACCGCCTGGAGGTCGACGAGTCGACCCTTTCGCTGGATCTGGAGCGCGGCCAGGGATCGCGGATCTACGCCGACGTGACGCGCTCGATCGACGACGCCAACTTCGGCTTCGTGCCGCGGGAGGTCGCGGAGAGGCTGCGCAGGGAGCGAGAAGGCGGCGGTGTGCCGCCGGTCGAGGGCGGCGAGGGGGCGGGCGCGCCCCCGGGCGCCACCGCGGCGACTCCGGATTCGGGCGACGAGAGCGGCGGCGAGCCGGGAGCGGCCCCCTCGAGCGCAGGGCCGTCGGGCGAAGAGCCCGCGGCCGGCGGAGGCGCGGGCGAGGGCGACACGCCGGAGCCGAGCACGACTCCCGGCGCGACAGGCGACCCCGCCGAGGACGCGGACGGCGCCGCCGGGGCTGAGGGCGAGAGCGACGAAGAAGAGGGCCGCTCGTCTCTCGGCTTGTGGATCTTCGTGGTCCTGGTTCTCGTGCTCCTGGCGATCCTGGCCAAGCGCCTCGGGGGCAAGCCGGCGATGACCCTGGAGCGCTTCCTCGCTCATCGCGACGCCGGGGAGTGGGCGCAGATGGAAGCGGCGTACCACGCCTTGCCCGAGTCGGTACGCGCGACGAGCTTCGTCCGCCAGCAGCGGGCCTTCGGGCTCAACCGCGCCGGTGACGGCGAGGCCGCCGAACGGCTGCTCCGCGAGCTGCACGAATCCGAGGGCCCGAGCCCCGAGACCTGCGGCATGCTCGGGCGCGTCTTCAAGGATCGGTGGGAGGCGGCGCGCGATGCCGGCGACGCGGCGCGCGCGGCCGAGCTGCTCGAGACCTCGATCGGCCACTATCTCGACGGCCACAAGTCCGATCCGAGCGATCCCTACCCCGGCATCAACGCCCTGACGCTGATGGAGTCGCTCCCCGAGGGCCACGGCCGGCGCGACTCGCTGCTGGCCGAGGTCCGCCAGGCGGTCGCCGAGCGCACCGAGCCGGACTACTGGACCGACGCCACGCGTCTCGAGCTCGCGATCCTGGAGGGCGACCCGGAGAGGGGCACGGCCGCGCTGGCCGCATCCCTCGGTGCCGAGAAGACGGCCTGGCAGGTCGAGACGACCCGCCGCAACCTCCGGCTGCTGCGCGAAGGCCGGGAGGCGAAGGGCGCCAGCGTGCCCGAGTGGGCGGGCGAGGCGGAAGAGAAGCTCGGCCGCTGAGCTCTGCCGGCACTTGAGCTCCCGCCGGCGCTTCGGGCGAGGAATGGCGAGAAGGTCAGGCTAGACTCCGCCCGACATGGATTTTCTCTGGATCGCGATCGGGGCGCTGCTCCTCTACGGAGGCGGCGAGGCGCTGGTGGCCGGCGCCAAGCAGTTGGCGGTGCGCTTCGGCGTCGAGCCGCTGGTGATCGGCTTGACGGTCGTCGCCTTCGGCACCTCGACGCCCGAGCTGGCGGCGACCCTGGCGGCGGCCTTGAAAGGGTCGCCGGAAGTGGCCTTCGGCAACGTCGTCGGCTCGAACATCGCGAACCTGGGCCTGGTTCTGGGCCTCGGTGGCGTGGTCTACGCGCTCGACGTGCGCGGAAAGTTCCTGGTGCGAGAGGTCCCCTTCATGGTCGCCGCGAGCGTGCTGATGATGTGGTTCGCCTGGGACGGCGAGATCGGCCGGCTGGAGGCGTCGGTCTTCCTCGTGCTCCTCGGAATCTTCCTGTGGGTCCAGCTCACGGCGGAGAAGGAGAGCCCCGAGATTCGCGAGGCGTTCGACACCGAGTACGCCGTGAGTGTCGGCAAGAGCGCCGCCTGGTCGCTCGGACTGGTGGCCGTCGGCATCGCCGCGCTGACCCTCGGCGCCCACTCGCTGGTCACCGGCGCCGTGGGCCTGGCTCGCAACTTCGGCATCAGCGAGCGCGTCATCGGCCTCACGATCGTGGCGTTCGGCACCAGCCTCCCCGAGCTCGCCGGCACGCTGGTGGCGGCGCGCCGGCGCGAGGGCGACATCATCCTCGGCAACCTGATCGGCTCCAACATATTCAACATCCTCTTCATCCTCGGGGTGACCATCCAGGTGCGGCCCATCCAGGTCGAGGCCGAAACCGCGGAGCTCGATCTGGCGGTGATGCTCGGCTTCAGCCTGCTGATCTGGCCGCTCATGCTGTCGGGCAAGCGGCTCGCCAGATGGGAGGGGCTACTTCTGTCGTTTCTCTACCTGGCCTACGTGGGCTGGCTCTTCGTTCGGTAGAGAAGGTCGAGGGGGACGCCCCCGCCCGGACCGTGTTGGCTCGAGCTTGAGTCCTTTGTCCGGGGGTCTGCGGGCTTAGCTGAGGAGCATGCGCAGGTCGTCGGCGGTGAGGCTGGGCATCGACTGCTCCCCGCCGCCGAGAACGGCCTCGACCAGCTTGCGCTTCGCCGCCTGGAGGTCGAGGATCTTCTCCTCGACGGTGCCGCGGGCGATCATCCGGTAGGCGAACACCGGCTGGGTCTGCCCGATGCGGTGCGCCCGATCGATCGCCTGGGCCTCGACCGCCGGGTTCCACCACGGGTCGAGCAGGAAAACGTAGCCCGCGGCCGTCAGGTTGAGGCCGAGCCCGCCCGCCTTGAGGCTGATCAGGAAGAGGTTGGTGCCGGGATCGGTCTGGAACTGCTCGACCACGGCGCCGCGGTCGCGGGTCTGGCCGTCGAGGTAGGCGTAGGTGATTCCGCGTTCGTCGAGATCCTTGCGCACGAAATCGAGGAGCTTGGTGAACTGCGAGAAGACGATCGCCTTGTGACCTTCGTCGAGCACCTCGGCCACCTGGTCGTAGAGGAGGTCGAGCTTGGCGCTTC
>JAHEKO010000001.1:31208-49164 GCA_024638355.1 Acidobacteriota bacterium | reverse complement strand
AGCACCAGCAGCAGGGCCAGAGTCCACCCTGTCGTTCGGCTGGGCCCTCGGCCGGTTCTACTGATTGTCGCGACGTTCAACATGTCCTGTTCGCCTCCCTCCCGTAGTGGAGCTACGGGTTGAGCTTCTTGGTCACCTCGCGGAACGGCTTCATCTCCTGGAAATCGTTGACCATCTGGCGGAATCGCACCGAATCCGCAGTGATCCCGATCACGTCTCCATCGTGGAACTCGTCGCCGACCCGGATGAGAAAGCTCTTCTCCTGGTCGGGCGACTGCACCTGGGCGACCGGCCCCTCCGGCATCAAGAAGATTCCGGTCAGGGTGACTTCGTCGATCAGGCAGCCGATCGGACAGTCGCCCTCGGGACGAGCGACCGGCGCATTCCGCTTGCGCAGGAGCGAGACGAAGGGATCGCGCCGGCGCCCGGCGTCGTACGCGTAGTCTCCCTGGATCATCTCCTCCTCGACCCGCAGGATGCTCTCCATCTCGTCGAACGACTCGTCACCCTCGGCGGGCTCATCGCCCGCGGCGACGCTCGGCTCTTCCGCGCCCTCGTCCTGCGCCTCGACGCCGGTGGAGGCCAGCGGCACGAGCAGGGCCGCGATCAGCAGGGCGTACAACCACTTCATTCCGCCACCTCCTCGTCGGTCGACGGCTCCGGGTCCTTGTAGACGAAGGTCTTCGCCCGGAAGCTGGCGGCCAGCGTGTGCACCGGGTTGCCCTTGCTGTTGGCGCTGACCTTGAGACCTTCCACATTGATGATTCGCGAGAAGCGGCTGATGCGCTCGAACAGCAGCGCCAGGTTGTGGTACGAGCCCTCGAGGCTGATCGAGATCGGCCACTCGGTGTAGAAGTCCTGATCGACCTCGCTGCCCGGCGTGAAGCGCAGCAGCTCGAAATCGCCCTGCTCGGTGAGGCTGCGGATCCGGCGTAGAAGGTCGTGGGTATTGCGGCGCGCCGGCAGGATACGCAGCAGCTTGTCGAGCTTCACCTCGAGCAGCCGCACCTCCTCACGGAAGCGGGGCAGCTGCTGCTTCGCCGCACGCCCCTCCTGGATCTTGGCCTGCAGCGTAGCCAGCTTGGTCTCCTGCTTTTCCAGCTGCTCGTGCTTCGGCTTGAGCAGCCACACGTGAGCGCCGTAGTAGAGGGCACCGCCTGCGAGCAGCCCGACGAGCACTCCCATGTACCACGGCTTGCCTTCGAGTCCGGTCTGAATTGCCATCGTCCCTCTCTCCCTAGCTGCTCAGCGCCGTCTCACCGAACGAGTCTTCCGATTCGGCGGGGCGTGGGGGCGCGAACGAATAGTTGAACTCGATCTTGAATTCGTAGACCTCCTTGTCGAACCGGGTGTCCTTCAACACCGGCTCCTTGAAGGCCGCGACCAGGTCGAGGTTCTCGATGAAGTTGGCGACGGCGTTGGTGTTGAACGCCTGGCCGGTCAGGAGGATCTTGTTCGGCAAGACCTCCATCTTCTGGAGCCACAGCAGCTCCGGCAGCGAGCGCGAGACGTGGTCCATGATCTGCACCGGACCGTGCTGGCGCTGCTTGAGGTCGGTGATCACGAACACCTTGCGCTCGAGCTCGGCGCGCCTGGCCTTGAACTCCTCGACCTCCCGGATGATCGGCGCCAGCTCGTCGACCTCGCGCTGCGCCTCGGCGATCTCCGCCTTCTTCTCGCCGACCGCGCGGCCGAGCAGGAAGTTGTGTCCGAGCGCGACCAGCAGGGCGAGCGCGAACAGGGCCACCAGAGCCAGGCTGGCTTGGTCGACATTGGCGGTAACCGGCTTCTTGGGCTCTTTGGCGGCAACCGGCCGCCGCCCTTCGGAAAGTAGATTGATCTTGATCATCTGGCGTCAGTCCCCGACTTTGCGGACTGCCAGTCCGACGCCGACTGCCAACATCGGTCCGACGGCCTGCAGCCACTCGATATCGAAATCGCTTTCGCGGTAATGGATCTTCTTGAGCGGGTCCATCAACTCGACGTCGACGGCGAACCGCTCGGTCAGCACCTCGGTGAGGTTGGGCGTCATCGCGCAACCTCCGGCCAGCACCAGCTTCGATACACGGTCGTCGGCCGAGGTCGCGGCGAAGAAGTCGAAGGTCTTCTGGATCTCGGCGGCCATCTCGGTCGAGACCGTGTCGAGAACCGCGCGCGCCTCGGCCAGCGAGACGCCCTGGACCTGATCGCCGCGCTTGAGCAGCTCCGCCTGTTCGAAGGAGAGGCTGTACTCGCGCTGCAGCGATTCGGTGAACTGGTTGCCGCCGATCGAGATGTCGCGCCAGAAGACGGTCGCCCCGCGGGCGAGCACGTTGATGGTCGTGACGCCGGCGCCCATGTTGACCAGCGCGATGACTCGCTGCGGATCGATGTCGTAGTTCGCCTCGTAGGCGTTCTGGACGGCGAACGCGTCGACGTCGACCACCACGGGCGACTTGCCCGCCTGGGTGATCACCGACACGTAGTCGTTGACCTTGTCGCGCTTGACCGCGACCAGCAGCACCTCCATGCCTTCGCGATGCACGTCGCCGGGCGACAGCACCATGTAGTCGAGGCGCACGTCATTGATGTCGAACGGGATGTACTGCTCCGCCTCCCACTGGATCGACTCCGCGAGCTCCTCGGGCGGCATCGCCGGCACCTGGATCTTCTTGATGATCACCGAGTGGCCGGCCAGCGAGGTCGCGTAGTTCGTACCCCGGGCGCCGCTCTCCTCGGCGAGCTTGTTGATGGCATCCACCACCAGCGACGAGTCCATGATGGAGCCGTCGACGATGGCCTCGGGCGAGAGCGGCTCGATGCCGACGCGCTGCAGCGCGTACTCGCCCGCCTTCTTCTCCTTGAGCTCGACCAGCTTCACCGCCGAGCTGCCGATGTCCAACCCTACGACTGACTTTGAGCGTGAGAAAAACACGGAACGCTGTCTCCCTTCATGGGTCCAGGATCGTGGCTGTCGCGCCCGTTCCCGAATCGATGGTTGGCCATATCTCTCTTCGATTCCTTGCCGGGCACCCGTACACCTCGTCGTTTCTCATCCGCTTACGACGGAATGTCTCTGTGCCCGCTTGCGAATTGTGGGGCTTCCATACCCGGATCGCTGTGAGATACGACACAAAGTGTCAATCCGCGGCAGATGCCTGCCGTGGTCCGTCAGCCGCTACTGGCGGATTGACATATCGACGAGTGGCCAAGGACCGCTGCGGCGCGACCGCCGCCAGGCGCCCGTCGCGGGCTCACGAGGCCCACCGGCGGCGCGCGAGCGCTCGGCCGGTCCGCGCGCTACCCGGGCCGGCGAGCCCCGGGGGCGTCCTCCTCTCGCCGCGACGGCGAGGAAGGGCTCGGGTACCGGTCAGCTACCCATTCGGCGCGTCACTTCGAACACGCCCTTGAGATCCTGGATGGCGTGGCTCAGCCGCTCGAAGTGCTTCTGGTCGCGCACCTCGACGATCACGTCGATCAGACCCTTGCCCGGCTCGCGGGTGCTGGCGCTGATCTGCCGGATGTTGCTCCCCGCCTTGGTCATGGTGTCGGTCAGGCGGGCGAGCATGCCGGGCTCGTCCTCGGTCTCGATCTCGAGTTGAATGGAGTAGACCTCGTTGGGGGTACGCGCCCAGGAGACTTCGATCTCGCGCTCGGGGTCGTAGAGCAGATTCTTCACGTTGGGGCATTCGGCGGAGTGCACCGAGACGCCGCGACCGCGCGTGATGTAGCCGATGATCCGCTCGCCCGGCAGCGGCTTGCAGCACTTTGCCAGGTAGGCGAGCATGTCGCCGTCGCCCCGCACGGCGATGGCGTCGCTGCCGAACGGCAGCATCTTCGAGACGGCGGAGAGCAGCTTGTTCGGCTTCTCCTCCTGGGTCGACAGCTCCTCTTCGCTCAGCAGCCGCGGCACGACCTGAGCGGGCGACAGCTTGCCGAATCCGACGCGGCTGAAGAGATCGTCGAGATTCGCGATCCCCTCCTTCTCCAGATAGGCGCGCATGCGGTCGCTGTCGAAGGCCCGCTTGGGGCTGACCTTGTGCTTGCGCACCGCGCGCTCGAGCAGGCGCCGTCCGATCTCGCCCGAGCGCTTCTTCTGCTCGGTATTGAGCCAGTGCCGGATCTTGCTGCGGGCGCGTGAGGTCTTGACCAGACCGAGCCAATCGCGGCTCGGGGAGCGGTTGTTGCTGGTCAGGATCTCGACCCGGTCGCCGGTCTGCAGCTCGGTCTTGAGCGACACCAGCTTGCCATTCACCCGCGCGCCCGAGCAGCGGTGACCGAGCTCGGTATGGATGCGGTAGGCGAAGTCGAGCGGCATGGCGCCGCGCGGAAAGGCGAGCACGTCGCCGCCCGGCGAGAACGTGTAGACCTCATCGGGGAAGAGGTCGAGCTTCAGCGCGGTCAGGAAGGCGCGAGGATCGGCGATCTCCTTCTGCCAGTCGAGCACCTGGCGCAGCCAGGCCATCTTGCGGTTCTCGTCCCTCTTGTCCGGCTTGCCCTGCTTGTAGCTCCAGTGGGCGGCGATCCCCTCCTCGGCGATCGAGTCCATATCGCGCGTGCGGATCTGGACCTCGAACGGCTGCCCCCCCTCGGCCAGCAGCGTCGTGTGGAGCGACTGATAGAGATTGGCCTTGGGCATCGCGATGTAGTCCTTGAAGCGCCCGGGCAACGGCTGCCACGCCTGGTGCACGACGCCCAGCGCCGCGTAGCAGTCCTTGACGTCTTCGGTCACGATGCGGAAGGCGAGGTAGTCGTAGAGCTGGTCGACCTCGATGCCCTGCCGCCGCAGCTTCTGATAGATCGAGTAGAGACGCTTGACGCGAAACGTGATCCGGGCCTCGAGGCCGGCGCCGGCCAGCTCCTTCTTGAGTCGCTTGTCGACCTTCTGGATCTCGCTCCGCGCACCCTTGAGCTTCTGCTGGATCTTGGCCTCGAGCTCGCGGTAGCGCCCCGGCCGCAGGTAGAAGAAGGAGAGATCCTCGAGGTCGGCCTGCACCTTGGCCATGCCCAGGCGATGGGCGATCGGGGCGTAGATCTCCAGAGTCTCGCGCGCGATCCGGCGCTGGGAGTCGGAGTTCATGTGCTCGAGCGTCATCATGTTGTGCAGCCGGTCGGCGAGCTTGACCAGAATGACGCGGATGTCGCGCACCGAAGCGAGGATCAGCTTGCGGAAGGTCTCTGCCTGCGCGTCGTCGCGCCGAACGTAGGCGTGCTGACCGATCTTGGTGACGCCGTCGACCAGCTCGGCCACCTCCTCGCCGAACTCGTCGGCGATCACTTCGCGCGTCGTCAGGGTGTCCTCGATCACGTCGTGGAGCAGTCCGACCACCACGCAGACCTGATCGAAGCCCCACTCGGCCAACAGCCAGGCGACGTGCAGCGGATGCGTCAGGTAGGGCTCGCCCGAGCGCCGGCGTTGATCGCCGTGCTTCTCGGCCGAGAAGGCATAGATTGAGCGGATGAACTCGGCGTCGTAGGGCCGGCCGGAGCTCTCGAGCAGCTCCAGGACCGAGTCCAGGGTCAGCTCCGCGGCCTCGATCGGAACCGACTGGGGTACGGGACGCTTGTTCCGCGGCTGGATCATCGGTCGGCGATTCCTGCCCCTGAGTATAGGGCGCGCGACCGCCGTGGCGCCGCCCGCGCCGCCGCGTTAGGCGGCCTTGGTCTCGCGCCGCTTCGTCCGCGCCTCGCGCCCGAAGTACTGCTCCCAGAGCAGCGCGAAGGGGCTGGCCACGTAGATCGACGAGTAGGTGCCGATGACGACGCCGATCGTGATGATGAAGGCGAAGCCGCGCAGAACGTCGCCGCCCGCGACCAGCAGGCTCCCTACGACCAACAGGGTGGTGCTCGAGGTCAGCACCGTTCGCGACAGCGTCTGATTGAGGCTCAGATTCATCACCTCGACCAGCGGGCGGGAGCGTGCGCGGCGCAGGTTCTCGCGCACCCGGTCGAAGACCACCACCGAGTCGTTCACCGAATAGCCGACCAGAGTCAGGAAGGCGGCGATCGTGGTGAGGTTGAACTCGAAGCCGCCGAGAGTGAAGAGCCCCAGGGTGATGAAGACGTCGTGGGTCACGGCCACCAGCGCACCGACGCCGAAGCGCAGCTCGAAGCGCAGCCAGATGTAGAGCAGCATGCCGAGCAGCGACAGCACGACCGCCGCCACGCCTTTCTGGCGCAGCTCGGCGCCGATCTGCGGCCCCACGTTCTCGGAGCCGAGCACCGCGAAGCTACCGAGCACCGTTTCGTCGCGAAGCGCTCGACGCACGCTCTCGTCGAGGCCGTCGATCGCGTCGACGGCGGCGGCCGCAGCGAACATCCCGTCCGCCTCCCGCGCCTCGATCACCCGACTCGCCTGTTCGGCGTAGTACACCCGTGCCGCCTCCGGATCGTCACCGCGGCCGCTCGGGTCGAGCCTGGCGAGCAGATCGGTGAGCGACTCGCGGCCGTTGCGGTTGAGATCGAATGCGCCCGCCGCCTCCGGGCTGGTGAAGGCGTCGTCGAGGGCGCCGACAATGAGGTCGCGACTCCCCTCCTCGCTGCCGCTCACGCCGGCGCTCTTGATGATCACCTCGTTGTCGCCCGGCTCTCCGAAGCGCTGGATCAGCACGTCGTCGACGCCGCCCGTCTCCACCAGGTTGCGCAGCTGGTCGAGATCGGGCTCCTCGCGGAACTTGACCGTGAGCTGCGTGCCGCCCGCGAAGTCGATGCCGAGATTGAGCTCGCCATGCACGAAGAGGGCGAAGAGGCCGACCGCCAGCAGCACGGCGGAGACCGCCACGAAGAACCTGCGGTACTTCATGAAGTCGATGTGACTGTCTTGGAAGAAGCTGAAGCTCATAGCCCGGGGCTCCGGTCAGATGGAGAGAGCGTCGACCCGCTCGCGGCGCGAGAGCGCCAGATCGAAGATCCAACGGCTCACGAAGATGGCGGTAAAGAGGGAGGCGAGGATGCCGACCGAGAGGGTGACCGCGAAGCCGCGAATCGGGCCGGTTCCGAACTGGAAGAGGAAGAGAGCGGCGATCAGCGTCGTGATGTTGGCGTCGAGCACCGAGGAGAGCGCCTTGCCGAAGCCGGCGTCGACGGCCGACTTCGGAGTCCGACCGTGCCGCAGCTCCTCCTTGATGCGCTCGAAGACCAGGACGTTGGCGTCCACCGCCATGCCGATCGTCAGTACGATGCCGGCGATGCCGGGCAGGGTCAGCGTGGCGCCGAAATAGGCCAGAGCGCCGAACAGCACCACGATGTTGAGCAGCAACGCCACGACGGCGTTGATTCCGGTCCGCCTGTAGTAGCCGAGCATCGCCAGAACCACCAGCGCCAGGCCGATCAGGCCCGCCTTCTGGCCGCGCTCGATCGAGTCCTGGCCGAGCGACGGCCCGACCGCGCGCTCCTCCAGGTAGGTGATCGCCGCCGGCAGCGCGCCCGAGCGCAGCACGGTCGACAGATCGGTCGCCTGCTGCTGGGTGAACGAGCCGTCGATCATGCCGGAGTCGGCAATCCGCGAGCGAATGCGCGGCGCGGTGATGACGTTGCCGTCGAGGACGATGGCCAGACCCCGGTTGATGTTGTTCTGGGTGAACTGGGCGAAGATCTTGCCCGCCTCGTGGGTGAAGAGGAAGTTGACGATCGGCTCGTTGAACTCACCCAGACCCGGGCGCGCGTTCTTGAGGTCGCGGCCGGTGAGCACGGGGCGCTTCTCCACGGCGTAGTACTGCTCGGCGACGATCTCGCCGTCGTCGTCCCGGATCGGCCCGCTCAGGATCTCGACGTTGTCGGGCAGCCGGTTGCCGTAGTGGCCGAGGATCTCCTCGCGGCTCGACACGCCGCCGCCTCCGGTGGGATAGGCGACCAGCCGGAACTCGAGGAAGGCGGTGTTCTTGATCAGATCCTTCACTCGCTCCGGATCGTCCACGCCGGGCAGCTGGACCACGATGCGATCGCCGTCGAGCCCCTGGCGCTGGATGCTCGGCTCGGCCACGCCGAAGGCGTCGACCCGATTCCGGATCGTCTCGAGCGCCTGCACCACCGCCAGATTGCGGATCTCCTTGATGAAGGCGGCGTCCATTTCGAAAGCGAGGCGCTCGCCGTCGCGGCGCCAGCTCCACCCGGAGAGGAACTCGTCGACGATGTCCTCGACCGCGCCGTCTTCGGCCGCCGGCACGCCGTTGACCTCGAAGGAGGTCGCGGAGAGCTGCGCACCCACCGCCGAGAAGGTGCCGCCGTCCTTGAGCTCCTGGAGGAGCCGGTCGAGATCCTTGTTGGCCTCGGAACGGAGCGCGTCTTCGGTCTCGACCTTGAGGACCAGGTGGACACCGCCGCGCAGATCGAGGCCCAGGTTGATGGTCTCGTCGAGCGGCCACGCCGAGAAGGCCGCGGCCGCCGCGACCGCGGCGATCAAGAGGCCTTTCCACATCAGGCTGCGGTTCATGACTCCTTCTCCTGGCCCTGCATCGAAGCGATAGCGGACCTCGAGACTCGCACCTTCACGTTGTCGCCCAGCTTGAGGATCACCGAATCGTCCTTCAGCCCGGTGACCTCCCCGAACAGCCCACCCTGGGTGATGACCGCGTCGCCCTTCTTGAGGTTGGCGATCATGGCCTGCAGCGCCTTCTGACGCTTGCGCATCGGCGCGATCATCAGGAAATAGAAGATCGCGAAGATAACGATGAACGGGACGAACTGAACCAGCGCCCCGGGAGCTCCACCTTCCATGAGATCACTCCTTGCTCGACATTACGCACCCCTGGCCTGCTCCAGAGTGCCGCTTGACTGTCGGTGAAACGGTCGCGACCCGGGGCAGCTCGCCCCGGCGGCTCAGGTTGCGGGCGGGTCCGAGGCGCCTTGTCGATCCGCCGCCGGCGGCTCGACGCTTTCCAGCGTCCCGGACTCGATAGCTTCTCGAAGATCCCCCATGAAGTCAAGGTAAAAGCGGACGTTATGGAGGGTTGCGAGCACCTGGCCCGTAATCTCCCCGGTTCGGATCAGATGGTGCAGGAAGGCCCTGGAGACGCCGGAGCAGGTCTCGCAGCCGCAGGCCTCGTCGACCGCCCGCCGGTCGGTGCGGAAGCGCGCGTTCTTGATTCTCAGCGGCCCCCGCCGGGTGAACAGAAGGCCGTGCCGCGCGTTGCGCGACGGCATCACGCAGTCGAACAGGTCGACTCCCTGCCTCACCGCGTGCAGGATGTCCTGCGGGGTTCCCACCCCCATGAGATAGCGAGGCCGGTCCGCGGGCAGCAGCGGCGGCGTCGACTCTACGGTCGCCCGCTGCCGCCCCCGCGGCTCGCCGATCGCCACGCCGCCGATGGCGTACCCGTCGAAGCCGATGGCGGTGAGCTCGGCGGCCGCCTCGGCGCGCAGGTCGGAATAGACGCTCCCCTGGACGATGCCGAAGAGCGCTCGGCCCTCGGCCTCGCGCCAGGCCGCCCGCGAGCGACGCGCCCAGCGGGTCGTCAATCGCATCGAGGCCGCCGCCTCCTCTTTCGAGATCGGCCAGGGCGAGCACTCGTCGAGCACCATGGCGATGTCGACCCCGAGGCGCCGCTGCATCTCGACCACGCTCTCCGGAGTGAAGCGGAGCCGCGCGCCGTCGAGATGGCTGCGGAAGGTGACTCCGTCTTCGTCGAGCGTGCGCATCGCGGCCAGGCTGAAGACCTGGTAGCCACCGCTGTCGGTGAGCATCGGGCGCGACCATCCGACGAACTCGTGCAGGCCGCCGAGCTCCTCGATGACCTCGATCCCCGGGCGCAGGGCAAGGTGATAGAGGTTGGCGAGCTGGATCTCCGCGCCGCAATCGCGGAGCCGCCGAGGCGTCAGTCCCTTCACCGCCCCGAGCGTTCCGACCGGCATGAAGGCGGGAGTCTCCACCCGCCCGCGCGATGTGTCGAGGCGCCCTCGGCGCGCCCGGCCATCGGTCGAGAGAACGCGGAACAAGAGCTATCTCAGCGATGAGGCGGGCCGGGAGAGATCGACCTCGCGCAGGTCGACCTCGTCGGGGATCTCCAGATCGAAGCGATCGGCCGGCAGACCGGCATTCACCTTGAGGTCGCTGAAGTCGTACTCGGTGAGGTCGCCGTTGCCTTCGACGTAGCGCAGCCGTATCGGCAGGTAGAGCTCGGGATGGAGCCAGATGTCCATCTGCCGCACCTTGCGCTCGATGCGCGCGAAGCGCGGAGTCAGCTCGAGCCGGAACGGCTTGGCGGCGTCCTGAGGCGTGAACAGCCGTACGTCGAAGTATTCGAGCAGCTGCGCCAGCGAGCTGCTCGCGCCCAGGTACTCGAGAACTCGCTGCGAGTGCTTGCCGACGTAGATCTTCTCGGCCTGCGCGATGTCCTTGTACCAGGTGGTGAGGACGTCGCCCTGGATGAGCATCGAGATCGGATCGGGCTCCACGTACTCCCAGCGCACGCGATCGGGGGCCGCGAACGAGAAGACCCCTCTCGCTTCGACCGGCTCGAGCAGGAGCTCGCTCTCCTTGAGCTGCTTGAAGTTCGCCTCGAGCGTCGTCAGCCGGTCGTGCTCGTAGCGGATCCGCTCGACCAGCACCTCGAGCCGCTCTCCCGCGGTGAGCTCCGAGCTTCGGGGATCGGGAACGTCGACCTCGGAGGGCGCCCCGAGCAGGGGCGTGGTCAGCAGGGAAAGCGCGGCCAGAGCGAGCAGGCGAGTCATAGCGGGGATCGGAGAGTTGGATCGGAGGACCAAACGGCGACCTGAAATGTAGCACAGCGCATGCCAGGTCGCCCCCCGGGCGGAGCGGGTCCGTGGGCCCGGCTGCCGCGCGGGTATCCCGCCCCGGCCGAGATAAACGGACCCACTACTCCCCGGCGGGCCCGCCGGGCTCCGACCAACCGACCTCGACCACCTCGCCGACCGCGCTCCCGGCACCGAGCATCTCCGCCACCGTGACGCCGTCGGGCGGCACCTGGAGCCCGGGGGCGACCGTCGCCAGCGGTTCCAGATAGAACCGTCGCTCGCCCAGCCGCGGGTGCGGCAGGCAGAGCTCGGGGTCGGCGCTCACCAGCTCGCCGTGCACCAGCAAGTCGATGTCGAGCGGCCGCGGTCCGAAGCGGGGTCCCGGCCGGCGGCCCGCCCTCCACTCCAGCCACTTGGCGACGGCCAGAAGCTCGGCCGGCAGAAGGCTCGTGGTGCCGACCACCGCGGTATTGAAGAAGTCGGGCTGCGCCAGTTCCGAGACGGCCTCCGTGCGGAAGAGCGAGGCGACCCGCGGCGCGCCGAGCAGGTCGCGCAGGCGGCCGACGGCCTCGCGCAGCTGTCTCTCGGGGTCGCCGGCGTTGGCGCCCAGCGACAAGGCTACGGTCCGCTCACTTCTCGGAATCGTCTTTCGAGCCGTCGTCCGGGGCCTCTTCCTCGACACCGCACTTCGGGCACTTGGCGTCGGCGTTGCCGAGGTCGTAGTACTTCACGCCACACTTCGGGCACTCGTGCTTCTGACCCAACTCTGCCATTTTGCCGCTCAAAAACCCCTTTCCCAGAAGCGAAAGACGCTAGCAAGGGGCCCAGGACCTGTCAACTTTGCGATATGGTCGCCCGAATGGAGTCCAGCGCCCAGCCCTGGTATCGCCAGCTCCACTGGCAGATCCTGGGCGCCATGATCGCGGGGGCGATCGCCGGAGGCCTGGGCGGCGAGGCGATCGTGCCGAAGGTCGGTTGGCTCGGCACGCTCTTCCTGGAGCTGCTGCGGATGATCATCCTGCCGCTGATCGTCACCTCCATCGTCTCCGGCGTCTCCTCGGTCGGCGGCGGCCGCGATCTGGGCCGTCTCTTCGGCAAGACGCTCGGCTACTACGTGCTGTCGAGCTTCCTGGCGATCCTCGCCGGGCTGGCCGTGGTCAACATCATCCGTCCCGGCGCGGGCAACAAGGCCTTTACCGGCCCCGATACCGCGCTTCCCGACCTCAAGACGCCCAATTCTCCGGTCGACCTGCTGCTCGACATCATCCCCGACAACCTGGTGGCGGCGGCCGCCGAGCCCAACTATCTGGCGGTCATCCTCTTCTCGATCCTGCTCGGCATGAGCATCGCGGCGCTTCCCGAAGAGCCGCGCGGACGCCTGGTCGGCATCTTCGACGCCGGCTTCCAGGCGATGATGAAGCTCACCAGCGGCATCATCGTATTCCTGCCCATCGGCGTCTTCGGGTTGATCGCCCGGCTGGTGGGCGAGACCGGCTTCAGCTCCTTCCGGGCGCTCGCGCTCTACATCCTGACGCTGGCCACCGGGCTGAGCTTCCACCTCTTCGTGACGCTGCCCCTGCTGCTCATCTTGCTCGGCCGCATCCGGCCGAAGAATCACTTTCGCAACATGGCCGGGCCGCTCATGATGGCCTTCTCGACCAGCTCCTCGGCGGCAACGCTGCCACTGACGATTCGCAACGTCGAGGAGAAGGTCGGAGTCTCGAACCGGGTCTCCTCCTTCGTCCTGCCGATGGGAGCGACCGTCAACATGGACGGCACGGCCCTGTTCGAGTGCGTCGGCGCCCTGTTCATCGCCCAGACGCTGGGCGCCGACCTCAGCGTCCTCCAGCAGCTCATCGTCGTCATGACCGCCTTGCTGGCGTCGATCGGCGCCGCGGCGGTGCCCTCGGCCGGCCTGGTCATCATCTTCATCGTGCTCGACGCCGTGAACCTGCGCGGACCGGAGGTCGACGCCATGGTGGGCGCGATGCTGGCGATCGACCGGCCGCTCGACATGTACCGGACGGCGGTCAACGTGTTCAGCGACTCGTGCGGCGCGGCGATCATCGCCAAGTCAGAAGGCGAGCCGAACATCGACGCTTGAAGCAGTTCACGGGCATCGCCTCGTACCGCGACCCGATTCACGGCTTTATCCACGCCGATCCGCTCGAGCAGGCGCTGATCGACAGCCGCCCGCTCCAGCGCCTGCGCTGGATCCGCCAGCTCGCCTTCGCCTATCTCGTCTTCCCCGGCGCCGAGCACAGCCGCTTCAGCCACGCCCTGGGAGCGATGGAGCTGGCCGGCAAGGTCTACGACGCGCTCGCGGGGCGCAGCGACGGCCTGCTCGAGCCCGGTGAGCGCTCGCCGGAGCGGCGGCGCCTGAGGGTCGCCGCGCTGGTCCACGACATCGGCCACGCGCCCTTCAGCCACTCCGCCGAGGAGCTCTTCGCCGGCGGCATCGATCACGAGGAGATGACCCGCCGGCTGCTCGCTCTCGAGGAGATCGGGCGCCTGTTCGAGGTCTACGGTGACGGCCTGGAGCCGGACTCGATCGCCCAGCTGCTGAGCGGCGGCGGCTCCGCCAGCGAGGCGGACAGCCTGCTGTCGAAGGTGATCTCCGGCGAGCTCGACGTCGACAAGATGGACTACCTGTTGCGCGACAGCCTCTACTGCGGCGTGCGCTACGGCACCTACGACCTGGATCGCATGCTGGAGACGATCCTGCCGCTCCGCGACCCCCAGGACGGCAGCTGGGGGCTGGGCATCGACGAAGGGGGCGTCCACGCCCTCGAGGCGCTGGTGATGGCGCGCTACTACATGTTCACCCAGGTCTACTTCAATCTCACCGGCAAGGCGCTGGAGCTGCACTTCAGCGAGTGGCTGCGCGAGGCCGGCCGGCGGTGGCCCGAGGAGCCGGAGGGCTTCTTGCTGCACGACGACGTCTCGGCCCTCACCGAGATGCGCGCCTCCGCCAGCCGCCACGCCCGGGCGGTCGTCGCGCGCGACTACTTCCCCATGGCCTTCGAAACCGACGAGCACCTCACGCGGACCGAGAAGGCCGAGTTCGAGGGCGTGCTGGCGCGAATCCTCGACGAGTTCGGCGGCGACCGCCTGCTGATCTCCAACTCGGCCAAGGACCCCCACCGCCTCGGCCAGGCGCGGGTGCTGGTGCGGAGGTCGACGGGCGAGCTTATTCCGATGGAAGAGGCGAGCCAGTTCATCCGCCATCTATCGCGCATCGACCGCTACCGCATCTACACGTCGCGCCGGATCCGCGCCGAGGTGGCGGATCGCGTTCGCTCGCTCTGGGAATAGAACCGCGAGAGCCTAGCCTGCATGTCTCACCAGCCTTCTACTGCGGCGTCGTATCTGCCTGCATCTGCGAGACTTCCCAAAGTCGGGCTCCTCGACGTACTGCGAGTACGCCTCCGGTGCCGGACCTTGGCAAGCCTCGCATCTACAGGCACCTACGCCACCTCGCGACGAAGTTGGTGAGAAATGCAGGCTAGCCCGGGTGCGTCTCGCGCGCGAGGCGGCCGGCGGCCTCGCGCCAGCGGCGCCGGTACTCCTCCCAGACCGTGAGGCAGCTCGACAGCGAAAGATGCTCGAATCCCTCGTGAAAGATGTCGAGCTCCGAGCCCTCCGCCGTCTCGGTGAGCCGGAAGGTGAGGCGGGTCGCGTCGCGCCAGGCGCGTCCGCGCTGGCGGAAGGCGAGGCTCCACCGTCGCGGTGCCTCGAGGTCGAGGGTCTCCCCCTCCTCGCGCAGCGGCGCGGCCTCTTCGCGAGCGCGCTCCAGCACCAGCGCGACCCGGTCGCCGAGCCGCACCGCGGCCCGGTCGGCGGCCCAACGCTCGAGCTTCTCGGGCTCGGTCAACCACGCCCAGGCGTCGTCTACCGTCAGCGCCAGCGGGCGCCGGTGCCGCAGCTGAACTCCGGGAATGTCGCCCTGGCGGATCGCTTCGACCATCGGGTAGGGAACCCTCAGGCGGCGGGCACCATCGCCCGGTAGCGGGCGACGAGATCGGCCTTGCCCCACGCCTCGTACATGCGGATGATTCGATTGAGCGCGTCGACCGTCCGGCGGTGGCCGGGGTCGAGCTCCTCGCGCACGACCCGATAGCCCTCCAGCAGCAGGCTTTCGGCCTCCTCGAACTCGCCCTGCGCCAGCCGCACCTCGCCGAGCAGGGTGCGCGCCTCGGCGGTCCGCCAGTGCGGCTCCTCGAAGCTCGCCTCGTACAGACGGATCGCCTCCTGGATCAAGGGCTCCGCTTCTCCGGGCCGCCCCCGAGCCAGCAGCAGGCGCCCGAGGCCGACCAGCGACCAGCCGAGATCGGGACTGTCGGAGTCGAGGCTCCGCCGCCGGATCCTCAAGGCGCCGCGCAACAGCTCCTCGGCCTCGTCCAGCTCGCCCTGCTCGAGAAGCACCACGCCGAGGTTGTTCATCATGAACGCCACCTTGGGCGAGCCCTCCCCGAAGCGCGTGCGCCAGATGCCGAGCCCCTGGCGGTAGAGATCCTCGGCGCCCTCCAGGTCGCCGGTCTCGCGCAGCAGCCGGCCGAGGTTGTTCAAGCTCTCTCCGGTCGATGGGTGGTCCTCTCCCAGCACTCGAATCCGGGTGGCGAGCGACTCCTGGAAGAGCGGCAGCGCCTCCTGATACCGGCCGCGAATCCCCAGGAAGACGGCCAGGTTGTTGACGCTCTGCGCGGTCCGCGGGTTGTCGTTGCCGAGCACGCGCCGGGAGGTCTCGAGGGCGGCGCGAAAGACGCTCTCCGCCTCGTCGAAACGCCCGGTCTGGACCAGCAGGATGCCGAGCTGCAGCTGGATCTCGGTGACCGCCGGGTCGTCGTCGCCGCGCGCCCGGCGCATGACTTCGAGCGCCTGGCGGAAGAGCTGCTCGGCGGTCTCGTAGGCCTCGCTCTTGTCGTACGAGACCTGGGCCAGGTGGAGCAGGCTCTGCGCGACGAGAGGATGCTCGTCGCCGAACAGCCGGCGGCGCGACGCCAGCGACTCGCGCAACAGCTGTTCGGCCTCTTCGTACTCGCCACGCGCCCGCAGCAGCTCACCCAGACTGTCCTGGCTCTGCGCGACCTGGGCATCGCCCTTACCGAGGTGCTCGAGCCGCAGCTCGAGGGCCCGGCGCAGCGAGGTCTCCGCCCAGTCGAAGAGGCCGAGGGTCTTGTAGACGTTGCCGATGGCCTCCATCAGGCTGGCCTGGATGATCGGTTGACCGGCGAGCTCGGAGTCGATGCGGCGCCGGCCGCGGTCGAGGATCTCGCGCGCGGTGATCTCCTCGCTGCCGGTTCGCTCCGGATCGGAGAAGCTGAAGATCTCCTGCAAGAAGGCGACGACCTCCTCCGCTCGATCGCGCTCGCGCTGAGCCTGATCCCGCTCGAGCGCCAGCCGCCGCGCCTGAACGGTCATGGTGGCGGCGAAGCCGACCAGCAGCGCGACGAACGCGGCGCTCACCGCAATCGCCAGCCGGTTGCGCCGGACGAACTTGCTGGCGCGGTAGCCGAGGCTGTCCTTGTGCGCGAGCACCGGCATCCCCTGGATGTGAAGACGTACGTCCTCGGAGAGCATCTCGACCGAGGCGTAACGCCGCTGCGGCTCCTTGCGCAGCGCCATCATCGCGATGTTGTCGAGATCGCCGGCCAAACGGCGCCTGAGCTGCGCGGGCTGGATGCTGGGCGCGTCCTCCAGGTCGCCGCCCGGCGCCATTTCAGTCGCCACCGTCTGCATCCGGCTCACCACGGTGCTGGGCCGCTCCGGCTCCTGCTCGAGAATCGCCTTCTCCATCTCGCGGGGCGTCTTCTTGTCCAGCTCGTAGGGGAGCGTGCCGGTCAGCAGCTTGTAGAGGAGGACACCGAGCGAGTAGACGTCGGTCGCCGTGGTGATGTGCCGACCTCGAACCTGCTCCGGGCTGGCATACGACGGCGTCATCGGCCGGATGCGCGTGGCGGTGAACTCGACCGGCGCCGCGAACGCTTCCGGCTTGAGCAGCTTGGCGATGCCGAAATCGAGCAGCTTGGGAATGCCGTCGTCGGTGACCAGGATGTTGCTCGCCTTGATGTCGCGATGGACGACGAGGTTCTGATGCGCGTATTGCACCGCGCCGCACACGGTGCGGAAGAGCTCCAGCCGCTCGATGACCGAGAGCCGGTTGCGCTCGCAGTACTCGTCGATCGGCGCACCCTCGATGTAGTCCATGACGAAGTAGGGCAGGCCGTCCGCGGTCGTGCCGCCGTCGAGCAGCTTGGCGATGTTCGGATGGTCGAGGCTGGCCAGGATCTGCCGCTCGGTGCGGAAGCGCCGACGCAGGTCGTCCCGATCGAGGTCTTGCGGAATGACCTTGAGCGCCACCAGCTTCTGATACTCGTCGTCGTCGCGAACGGCGAGGTAGACGCGGCTCATGCCGCCTTCGCCGATCTTCTTGAGCAGCCGGTAGGGACCGACCTTGCGGCTCTTGAAGCTCTCTTCCTGGTCGCGGATCAACTTGCTGATGCCGCCGTCGAAGATCGGATCCTCGAGAAAGGCGCCGGCGCTGTCGTCGGCGTTCAACAGCGCTTCGAGCTCGCGCCGCAGACCGGCGTCGTCACCGCTCTCCCTGGCGACGAACGCCGCGCGCTCCTCCTCGGGCAGCTCGAGCGCCTCCTGGAAGATCGCCTCCAGACGCTGCCAGCGCTCAGCTTCCACCGTCGTCCTCCTCGCCGGCGTCGGCGGCGAGCTGGCGGTAGAGCCAGGCCTTGGCCAGCCTGAACTTGCGGGTCACCGTCGGCACCGAGATCCCCATCAGCTCACCGATCTCGGTCGAGGTGAAACCGCCGAAGTAGCGCAGCTCGACGATCCGGGCCAGCTCGGGGTCGATCTCGGCCAGGCTCGAAAGCGCTTCGTCCACGGCCACGACATCGGCGGCGCGCTCGCTCGAGACTTCGGGCGCATCGTCGAGCGAGACGCGGCGTGCGCCCCCGCCGCGCTTCTCGTACTTGCCGCGGCGCGCGTGATCGACCAGGATCCGCCGCATCATCTGCGCCGCCAGACCGAAAAACTGCAGGCTGCTCTGCCACTCGACCCGGTTCTGATCGATGATTCGCAGGTAGGCCTCGTGCACCAGCGCCGTGGTCTGGAGCGTATGGTCGCCGCGCTCGCGACGCAGATAGCGCGCGGCCAGCCGGTGAAGCTCGTCGTAGACGGCGGGCATCAACTCGGCGAAGGCCTCCTGGTCGCCTGCACTCCAGTCGACGAGAAGCTGAGTCAGATCCCGCGAGTTATCTGACATGGCCGCCTT
>JAHEKO010000001.1:12638-31108 GCA_024638355.1 Acidobacteriota bacterium | reverse complement strand
GCGACCGCGCGGCGCACGCCCGAGCCGGTCACCGATTCCGAGGCCGCCTCCCAGTCGCGACAGGTCCGAGCGAGGAAGTCGTCGCCCGGGGCCGCCTGTTCATCGACCGGCTGGTCGCGCCGCGCCCCGTAGTAGCCCACCGCCGAGCCCTGGATCAAGACGCGTGGCGCCGTCGGAGTCGCCAGGGCCGCGGCTATCGCGCGCGTCGACTCGACGCGGCTCTCTCGAATCAGCCGCTTGCGGGCGTCGGTCCAGCGCCCGTCGGCGATGCTCGCTCCGGCCAGATGGACCACCGCCTGCGCGTCTTCCAGCAGGGGGGCCAGCGTGCCGGGGCTCACCGCGTCCCACTCGGCCATCTCGGCGCGGGCCGGAATTCCGTCGGCCCGCGACGGGTCGCGGCTGAGGATGCGAACTTCGTGACCCTTGTCGAGCAGATCCGCCGCCAGCGCGCGCCCGATCAGGCCCGTCCCGCCGCTGATCACGACCCTCATCGCGGCCGAGTATACGTCCTGGCCAACCGTCAGACCGCGGCCAGCTCCTCCTCCAGCTGCTGCCGGCGATGGAGCTCCGCATAGAGACCGTCGCCGGCCACCAGCTCGTCGTGGGTACCGACCGCGGAGATCCGGCCCCGGTCCAGCACCACGACGCGGTCGGCGGTTCGCACGGTCGAGATGCGATGCGAGACCAGCAGCACGGTCTTGCCGTCGAAAACGGCCTGGAGGTTGCGCAGAATGAGCTCCTCGGTGTGGGTGTCGACCGCCGAGAAGCAATCGTCGAGGAGGAGGATGCGGGGCGCGGCGAGTAGCGCCCGCGCCAGGGCGACACGCTGCTTCTGTCCGCCGGAGAGAGTGATGCCGCGCTCCCCCACCCGGGTCTCGAGACCCGCCGGGAAGTCGACGAGGTCGCGATCCAGGCCGGCCAGCGCGACCGCCCGCTCGAGCGCCTCGTCGCCGGCGTCCCGCCGAGCCAGGGCGACGTTGTCGCGCAGCGAAGCCGAGAAGAGAAAGGTCTCCTGCGGCACCACCCCGACCGCGGCGCGCAGCTCCGCCAACCGCAGGCGCCGAACGTCGACGCCGTCGACGAACAGCGTGCCCTCGGGCGGATTCAGCAGGCGAGGGATCAGGGAGAGCAGCGTGCTCTTGCCGGCACCGGTGCGGCCGACGAACGCCACCGTCTCGCCCGGCTCGATGCTCAGCTCGATCTCTTCGAGCGCCGGGTGAGCGCTCCGCGGGTAGCTGAACTCGAGGCCGCGCAGCTCGACCGCGCCCCTCCCTCTCGGCATCTCGACCAGCGGCTCTTCGTCGCGCACGCTCGGCTCGAGCTCGACGATCTCCAGCAGCCGGCGGAGCGAAGCCGAGCCGCGCTGGATGAGATTGATCACCCAGCCGATCGCGATCATCGGCCAGATCAGCTTGCCCAGGAAGAAGTTGAAAGCGACGAAGTCGCCCACCGAAAGCGTGCCGCGCGCCGCCAGCAGCCCGCCGTAGCCGAGCACGGCGACGAAGCCCAGGCCCACCAGGAGCTGGATCAAGGGTCTCGAGGCGACGCTCCAGCGGATGAGCCTCCGGTTGCGCTCGACGTACTCGCGGTTCAACTCGGCGAACTCCGCCTCCTGCACCGCTTCGCGCACGTAGGCGCGCACGACGCGAACGCCCGCCAGATTCTCCTGCGCCTTCGTCGCCAGCTCGGCGAACTGGTTCTGGACCCGGCCGAAGAGGGCATGCACTCGCTGTCCGATGATCTTCGTGGCCAGCGCCACGAGCGGCATCGTGCCGAGCGCCACCAGGGTCAAGCCCAGATGGATGCGCATCATGAAGAAGAGCGCGCCGAGCCCGGTGAACAGGGTGTTGGCGCTGTACATGATCGCCGGACCGCAGATCATCCGCACGGCCTGGAGGTCGTTGGTCGCTCGCGCCATCAGGTCGCCGATCCGGTGGCTCTGGAAGAAGCCGAGAGGCTGGGTCGACAGACTGCGGAAGTAGTCGTCGCGGAAGGCGAACTCGACGTCGCGGCTCACCGACACCAGCACGATCCTCTGCACGAAGGTGAGCACCCCCTGGGCGAGGGTGACGCCGACCAGCAGCAGGGCGTAGCGGACCAGACTCCGCTCGGACGCGGCGCCGACGAAGGCGTCCACCGCCGAGCCGATGATGAGCGGCGACGCCAGGCCGAACGCGGCCGAGCCCAGGATGGCCGTCAGCCCGAGGACGACGCGGCCCCGATGGGGGCGCAGCAACGGCAGCAGCGGCTTCAGTCGTCTCATCTCAGTCGCGCGGGCTGGTCGCGGCTACGACCCCCGAGACCCCGGCCGGGTGAACGAGCGATCCGGGCGCGAGACGGACCGCCTCGTAGCGCAGGATCGGTTTCCCGGCGGCCACGAACTTGGCCTCGTAGTTGGTCCGCGGGCCGTCCGGCCACGGCCCCGGCAGCGCCCGCAGCTCCAGGCCCGGGTGAGAGTCGAGCACCTCGGCGACCTGCTCGCCGTAGTGCGGGTGGTCGGTCGCGAAGTAGAGCCGCCCGCCCGCGACCAGCAGCCCCGTCACCAGATCGATCGAGTCGACGTCGAACAGCCGGCGCTTGCTGTGCCGGCTCTTGGGCCAGGGGTCGGGGTGGTAGACGTGCACCGCCGCCGCGAATCCGGCCGGCAGCACGGCGCTGATCAGATAGAGCGCCTCTCCCCGCATCAGCAGGACGTTGGTGAGGCCGCGCTTGCGCGCGCGGTCGCGAACCAGACGGTAGTACTTGGAGACGATCTCGATGCCGAGCAGGCCTACGCTCTCCACCTCCTCGGCGGCGCGGCGCAGCAGGTAGGCGCCCTTGCCGACGCCGAGCTCCACCTCCCAGGCCTCGCGTCCCGGAACGAGACGGTCGAGATCGAGTGGCAGGTCGATCTCGCTCAGGGGCCACTCGCGCTCCCCCCGGGCGATGCGGACGGGAATCACGAGCTCGGACGAGCGCGACCCGACGATCGAGGCGGCTGTTCCAGCGGTTTCAGAGCAGCTCCCCGCGACCGCTGCGCTCGAGCTCGTCGGTGATCCGCCGGACCTCCTGGGCGCGCGACCGGGGCACCACCAGCACCGCGTCCTCGGTGCGGACGACGACCAGATCGGTGACCCCCATCACCGCCACGGTACCGTGCTCGGCGTAGAGCAGGTTGCCCGCGGAATCGAGGGTCACCACGCTGCCGCGGGTGGTGTTGCCCGATTCGTCGGCGGGCAGGATCTCGGCGAGCGCCTGCCAGCCGCCCAGATCGCTCCAGCCGCAGTCGAGCGGCAGCGTGACCAGCTCCTCCAGCTTCTCCATCACTCCGAAGTCGATCGAGATCTTGGGTAGCCGGCCGTAGAGCTCGTCGATGGCCTCCGGCCGGCGCTCGATCTCCTCGAGCCCGGCAGCGAGCGCGGGCTGCCAGCGCGCGAGCTCGCGCAGCAAGACCGAGCCCAGAAAGACGAAGATCCCGGCGTTCCAGCGGTAGCGGCCGCTGTCGACGAACTCGCGGGCGGTCTCGGCATCGGGCTTCTCGGTGAAGCGCTCGACCCGGCGCAGACCGGTCGCGGCGTCGAGCTGCTCGCCCAGCTCCAGATAGCCGTAGCCGCATTCGGGCCAGCGCGGCTCGACCCCGAGCGCGACCACCGAGCCTTCCGCCGCTACCCGCCCCGCCTGCACGAGCGCGGCGCGGAACGCCTCGCCCTCGGCCATCCGGTGGTCGGCGGGCAGGGTGACGACCACGTCGTCGCCGGCCGCCGCCACGATGCGAGTGACCGCCCAGCCGATCGCCGCCGAGGTATCGCGCCCCTCGGGCTCGCAGAGGATCTGCGCGGCGGGCACCGCGGGCAGCTGCTCGGCCACCTGCGACGCGATCGACCGCGTCGTGCACACCCAGATCGACTCCGGCGGCACCAGCGGCGCGAGCCGGGCCACGGTCTTCTGCAGCAGGGTCTCGCCGTCCTCCAGGGCGAGGAGCTGCTTGGGCTTCGATCGCCGGCTCAACGGCCAGAACCGGGTACCGGAGCCCCCGGCGAGAATGAGCGCCTGCATGGGGAGGGAATCTATCAGCTGGTGGCTTGGGAGAGGGGCCGGTGGGGGTGGGGCCCGAGAGGGGTGGAAGGACCCGGCCCGGGGACGGCCTTCTTCTCTTGCCCTGTGGAGGGGGGCCGCCTCGCGTTCGCATCGCTCCGGTCAGGTGGGGCATGCAGAGGCTCGTGAGAGACGCTCGCTCTCGAACGCCCCGGGCCGGGTCCTTCCACCCCTCTCGGGCCCCACCCCCACCTCCACTCGTGGACTTCGGAGAGGCCACCAGCCGATAGAGAGGGGAGGGACGGGAGGAGGAAGGGTCCCTCCTCTACCGCGCCTACCGGCGCTACCTCTACTGGACGCGCGAGAGCTCGTCGTCGACGATCTTGGCGATCGCCTCGAACGGCTGGGCGCCGCTCAGGAATCGACCGTTGATGAAGATCGCGGGGGTGCCGGTGACGCCGAAGCTGCTGCCGGCCTCCAGGTCCGCGGCGACCTGATCTTCGTAGCGGCCCGAGTCGAGGCACTCGTTGAACGCTTCGGTATCGAGCTCCAGGCGCGCGGCCTTCTGTTTGAGCTGGTCGAGGCCGAGCGCCTTCTGCTCCTGGAACATGACGTCGTGCATCTCCCAGAAGCGACCTTGATCGTTGGCGCAGAGCGACGCTTCGGCCGCCTTCTGCGCGTTCGGGTGGATGGAGCGAAGCGGGAACTGGCGGAAGACCAGCCGCACCTTGTCGCCGTACTCCTCGCGCACGCGCTCGAGGGTCGGCACTACCCGCGAGCAGTAGGGGCACTCGAAGTCAGAGAACTCGATGATCGTCACCGGAGCGGTCTCGGGACCCTGGGCCGGAGCGCCGGCGGAATCGACCTCCAGCCGCAACGGCTCGAGGTAGCTCACCACGGCGTACTTGCTCTTGAGGTCGGTGAGGAACGCCTCGAGCGCTCCTTGCCGGCTGACGCTGGCCAGATACTCGCGAATCCGCGGCATGACCGCCTCTTTCGGCTGCTGGATCTGCGCCTTGCGCTGCTCGTAGAAAGCGTCGACCTCGGCGGCGGTCGGATCGATGACCTTGCTGTCGACCTGCTGCGCCATGAGCTCGTCGCGGGTGACGCCCTGGGCGGCAGCCTCGAGATCGAGCAGCTTCTGGCTGATCACCGCGTCGAGGGTCTGCTCCATCAGTTCCTGGCGATCCTGCCGCAGCTTGAGGAAACCGGCGGTGTTCGCCGATTCGAGGTCCGCCTCCGTGATTTGCTCCTCGCCGACCGACGCGACCACATCGTCTCCGATCGGCTCCGGCTTGTCGGCGTGGATCGGCGATTCGGTGGAGTACCAGAGCCCGAGCGCCAGCACCGCCAACACCAGGCCAAGAAGAAGGGTCAGCGGGCCGAGTCGCCCGACGTTCGTCTTGCTCATGTGGGAAGGCCTCCGCAGAGTCGAGGATTGGGGGGCCGAACCGGGTCACCGGCCAGGCGCGGACCGACGTCCGCCCTCCGGTGCTCTCCTCGCCCCCGCTCGGCGGGATGATAGCAGCCCACTGCACAAGAACAAGTGCAGCGCGGCCGGCCGCACCCACGAGGCGCGCGGCACCGACTAGGCTTCGAGCCGGGCGTGGACGAGGCCCTCGAGGATTCGCTGCGGCTGGATTCCCCGCACTCGCAGGTCCGGACCGGCGAGCAGGTCCTCCGCCAGCGACAGCACGCGCCGACGCAGATCGGATTCGAGATCGGCCTCGCGGCCCGCGCGCACGACGGCGGCGGCCGCCGCCTCCCAGGGGCGGCGCGCGCGCGGATCCTGCCAGCCCCCCGCCTTCTGCAAGGTGCCGGCGACGGCGAAAAGATGCATCCGGTTTCCGCTGCGCGCGTACGACTCGAGCGCCGCCGCGAGGGCACGCGCCAGGGCGCCGACCTCGTCCTCGTCCACTCCCTCGCCGCCGCCGAGGTAGATCGCCAGCGACCGGCTACGCAGCGTCGGCAGGAGGTCGAACTGCGAGGGCGCCAGCAGGAAGAAGTTGCGCGGCGAGCTGGTGTGAGGCTCCTCGAGGGTCTTGAGGAAGGCGTTGGCCGCCTCGGGCGTCAGGCTCTCGGCCGCGGCGACGACGAACACCTGGCCGCGCGCCTCGAAGGGCGTCACCTGCGCGCCGCGCAGGAAGGTCCGGGTCGCGTCGACCGAGGTGGAGGTCCGCAAGTCGCGCTCCAAGACCTGGAAGTCGGGGTGAAACAGCCCACCGCCCGCCTGCGGCCAGACGATCCGTCGGCAGTGTTTGCACTCTCCGCAGGGGCGCTCCGCCACCGGTCGGTCGCACAGCAGGGTACGGGCCAGCTCCAGGGCGGCCTCCGTGCGCCCCGTGTCGTCCGAGCCGTGCAGGATGCAGGCCGGGTAGAGATCTCCGGCGCGCGCCAGCCGCAGAGTCGACTCGAGGCTCACGGCGATTCCGGCACCAGATCGGCGAGAGCCGCCCGCACCTGGCGCTCGGTGTCGGCGATCTCCCCGGAGGAATCGATGAGGATGAATCGATCCGACTCTTCTCGCGCCAGCTCCAGATAGGCCTCCCGAACCCGCCGATAGAACTCCAGGTTCTCGGAGTCGAGGCGGTCGATGCCTCGCGGCCTGGACGCGCGCTTGAGCGACTGGCCGCGGCTCTGGGCGAGCTCCGGCGGCAGATCGAAGAGAAGGGTCCGGTCGGGCCGACGGCCGCCGGTCGCGAGCTTGTCGACCTGGAGAATCACTTCCCGATCGACCCCGCGGCCGGCGCCTTGATACACCAGCGTCGAGTCGGTGAAGCGATCGCACAGTACGTGCTGGCCGCGCTCGAGGGCGGGCTCGATCACTTCGGCCAGCAGCTGGCGCCGGCTGGCGAAGATCAACAGGGTCTCGACCCGGCCGTCGACCTCACCCCAGCGCGGGTCGAGAAAGACGTCGCGGATGGCGCGGCCGATCGCCGTGCCGCCCGGCTCGCGGGTCACCTGCGGCGCCACGCCGGCGGCCTGAAGCCATTCCGTCGCCCGCCGCATGTGGGTCGACTTGCCGCTTCCATCCAGCCCCTCGAAGGTGACGAACTCTGCCTGCACCAGTCGGGCAAGATAGCACGCTGTCGACCGATCAGGCGGGCTCGCCGGCCACCGCCCCACCCCGTCGAGTGGCGGCCGCGCCACCTCGCCGACCTTGACAGGGGAAACCCCTTTGGCGAGGATGCCCGCACCTTCGACATTCGGCGCATCGGCCAGGTCCGAAGACATGAGACAGCGGCAAGCGCAGCTCTTGAGCAGGGGGAAAGCGTGATCGTTCTGGTCGCCAACGAATCGGTAACCGGCGAGAGCCGGGTCGCCGCCACTCCGGAGACGGTCAAGAAGATGGTCGAGGCGGGCCTGGAGATACGGGTCGAAGCCGGGGCCGGCGAAGCGGCGTACTTTTCCGACGCAGAGTTCTCCGAGGCCGGCGCGACCGTGGAGCCGGCCTCGACCGCCGGCCGGCAGGCGGCCGACGTCCTGCTCAAGGTCGGCCCGCTCGGCGAGCTGCCCGATCTGGGGGCCGAGGCCGCGCTGCTCAAGCAGGGCGCGGTGGTCATCGGCTTCCTCGATCCCTTCGGCCACCTCGAGACCGTGAGCGCTCTGGCGGCGGGATCGGTGTCCGCGTTGCCCGTGGAGTTCGTGCCGCGAATCACCCGCGCGCAGAGCATGGATGCCCTCTCGTCGCAGGCGAGCATCGCCGGCTACAAGGCGGTTCTGCTCGCCGCCGGCCGGCTACCGCGCTACTTTCCCCTGCTGATGACCGCCGCCGGCACCATCCGCCCGGCGCGAGTCGTGGTCATGGGCGCCGGCGTCGCCGGTCTGCAGGCGATCGCGACGGCGCGGCGGCTGGGCGCCCTGGTCGAGGTCTCGGACATCCGCCCGGCCGTCAAGGAGCAGATCGAGTCGCTCGGCGGGCGCTTCATCGAGCTGCCCGACATGGAGACCGGCGAAGGCGCCGGCGGCTACGCCAAGGAGATGGGCGAGGACTTTCTGCGGCGGCAGCGCGAGATTCTGACCGAGCACGTGGCGGCGGCCAACGTCGTCATCACCACCGCGGCGGTTCCCGGCAAGCCGGCGCCGCGACTCATGAGCGCCGACATGGTCCGCCGGATGCGGCCGGGCGGCGTCATCGTCGACATCGCCGCCGAGCGCGGCGGCAACTGCGAGCTGACCCGCCCCGACGAAGAGGTGGTCGAGGCGGGAGTCATCATTCTCGGCCCGACCAATGTCGCCGGCAGCATGCCGACCGACGCCAGCGCGATGTACGCCCGCAACGTGCTCGAGCTGCTCAAAGAGATCGTCGACGAGGAGGGGGCGCTGCACATCGACACCGACAACGACGTGGTCGGTCCGACCCTGCTCACGCACGGCGGTGAGGTCGTGCACCAGGCGGTGGCGGGCCGGCTCGAGGAGGCAAAGCACTGATGGGAGCCCTGCTAGTCGGTCTCTATGTGTTCGTTCTGGCGATCTTCGTCGGCTTCGAGATCATCACCAAGATCCCGCCGACACTGCACACGCCGCTGATGTCGGGCGCCAACGCGATCTCCGGCATCACCCTGGTCGGCTCGATCGCGACCGCTACCCGGGGCGAAACGACCGTCAGCGCCGTCCTCGGCGTGATCGCCATCATCTTCGCGACGATCAACGTCGTCGGCGGCTTCCTGGTGACCAACCGGATGCTGGGCATGTTCGGAGGCAAGCGCAAGCGATGAGCGATCCGCTGAGCTCCGTCATCATCCCGCTCCTCTACCTGCTTTCGGCGGTCCTCTTCATCTTCGGGCTGAAGGGCCTGACCGGAGTCCGCACCGCTCAGCGCGGCAATCGGCTCGCCGCGCTCGCCATGCTGCTGGCCGTGGTCACCACCCTGATCGAGCTCGGCGTCGTCGACTACCGCTGGATCGCCGGCGGGCTGATCGCCGGCTCGGTGATCGGCGCGATCGCCGCGCTGAAGGTCGAGATGACCGCCATGCCCCAGATGGTCGCCCTGTTCAACGGCTTCGGCGGCGGCGCGTCGGCGCTGGTCGCGGGCTCGATCCTCTGGGCGCGGATCGTCGAGCCGGGCAGCGCCGGGACCGCATCGGCCCTGCTCGGCGCCGACTCGGCGACCACCGCCTTTCTGTCGATCGTCATCGGCGCGGTCACTTTCAGTGGCAGCCTGATCGCCTTTCTCAAGCTGCAGGGAACCATCGGCGGCCAGCCGACGCTGATCCCGGGGCGGCACGTGGTCAACTCACTCTTCCTGGCCGCCAGTCTGGTCTGCGGCGTCTATCTGGCGTTCTTCGCTCCGACCCCCGGCGAGCTGGCGATCGCGGCCCTCGTGCTGGGAGCCCTGGGCCTCCTGCTCGGCGTGCTGTACGTGATTCCGATCGGCGGCGCCGACATGCCGGTGATCATCTCCTTCCTGAACTCGCTCTCCGGCCTGGCGGCGTCGATGACCGGCTTCGTGCTCGGCAACAATCTGCTGATCATCAGCGGCGCCCTGGTCGGCGCCTCCGGCCTGATCCTCACCCAGATCATGTGCGTGGCGATGAACCGCTCGCTCGGCAACGTCTTCTTCTCCGGCTTCGGCGGCGAAACCGCGGCCAGCGACTCGCGCGAGTACAGCAACGTCCGCTCGTACAGCCCGGAAGAGGCCGCCATGGTGCTCGAGAGCGCCGAGTCGGTGGTGATCGTGCCGGGCTACGGGCTGGCGGTCGCGCAGGCGCAGCACACGGCCCGCGAGCTGGGCGACCTGCTCGAGAAGCGGGGCGCCAAGGTGAGCTACGCCATCCATCCGGTGGCCGGACGAATGCCCGGTCACATGAACGTGCTGCTCGCCGAGGCCGACGTCGCCTACGACAAGCTGTTCGAGATGGACGCGATCAACCCGGAGTTCAAGACTACCGACGCGGTGCTGGTGGTGGGCGCCAACGACGTCGTGAATCCGGCGGCCGAAACCGACCCCGCCAGCCCCATCGCCGGCATGCCGGTGCTGAAGGTCTACAATGCCGGAACGGTCATGGTGATCAAGCGCAGTCTGAGCCCCGGCTTCGCCGGCATCAAGAACGGGTTGTTCGAGAACGACAACACGATGATGGTCTTCGGCGACGCCAAGAAGATCCTCCAGGAGCTGGTCAACGAGGTGAAATCGCTGGCGGCCTAGCCGCGGGGCTCAGGGCGGGCGCATCCCGGTCGATGGGCGAGCACGACAAGGTCAGACACGAGGTCGATCCCGAGGAGCTGCGGCTCTTCACCCAAGCGCTGCTCGTGGACCTGCAGGCGCTCGAGAAGATGCTCGCCGACGGGCTGATCGAGTCGGGGCGCCGACGCTTCGGCGCCGAGCAGGAGACCGTGCTGGTCAACAGCCACTGGCGGCCGGCGATGGTCAACCTGAAGGTGCTCGAGCGCCTCGATGACCCGCACTTCACGACCGAGCTCGGCAGGTTCAACATCGAGTTCAATCTCGATCCGGTCGACGCCGGCGGCGACTCCCTGTCGCAGATCGAGCGCCAGCTGCGGGAGCTCCTGGCGAAGGGACAGGAGGCGGCTCGCCAGGAGGGCGCCAAGATGCTCCTCATCGGCGTGCTGCCGACTCTGGCGCAATCCGATCTGAGCCTCGACGGCATGACGCCGATGCCCCGCTACAAGGCCCTCAACGCCGCGGTCAGCAAGCTCCGCGGCGACCACTTTCACCTGCGGATCAAGGGGCGCGACGAGCTGATCGTCGATCACGACAATGTGATGCTCGAGGCCTGCACGACGAGCTTCCAGCTCCACTACCAGGTCTCCGCCGACGAGTTCAGCCATCTCTACAACATCGCCCAGGTACTGGCGGCGCCGGTGCTCGCCTGCGGGACCAACTCGCCGCTGCTGTTCGGCCGCCAGCTCTGGCGCGAGACCCGCATCGCGGTCTTCGAGCAGTCGGTAGACACCCGCGGCAAGGCCGATTCGATTCGCGAGGTGGCGCCGCGGGTGAGCTTCGGCAGCAGCTGGGTCAAGGAATCGGCCCTCGAGATCTTCCAGGAAGACCTGGCGCGCTTCCGCGTGCTCCTCGGCGGCAAGGTCGAAGAGAACCCCTTCGAGGTGCTCGAGGCGGGAGGTGCGCCCGACCTGACCGCTCTCCGCGTGCACAACTCCACCGTCTACCGCTGGAACCGCCCCTGCTACGGCATCTCCAACGGCAAGCCGCACCTGCGAATCGAGAACCGGATCCTGCCCTCGGGACCGAGCATCGTCGACGAGGTCGCCAATGCCGCCCTCTGGTTCGGGTTGATGGCCGGCGCCGGCCGTACCTTCGGCGACGTGACCCGGAAGATGGACTTCGCCCAGGCGCGGGAGAACTTCGTCGCCGCCGCGCGCCGCGGCATGGGCTCCGATTTGTTCTGGTTTGATCAGGGGCACGTGCCCGCCCCGACCCTGCTCGCCGAGCAGCTGCTGCCGCTGGCGCGCGAGGGCCTCGAGGAGCTGCGGGTAGACGCCGACGACGCCGATCGCTTCCTCGGCGTCCTCGCCAAGCGCATCGACTCGCAGATCAGCGGCTCGCAGTGGCTGGTCAGCTCGCTCGACGAGATGACCGACTGCTCGCGGCACGAAGGGCTGGCGGCGCTGGTCGCCGCCACCCGCCAGCGGCAGGCGAGCGGCGAGCCGGTTCATACCTGGCCGCTCGCCCGACGCGAAGAGGCCGGCGACGAGCGCCAGCACGTCCGCCGCGTCGGGCAGATCATGACCACCGATCTGTTCACCGTGAATCAGGACGAGCTGGTCGACATGGCGGCCTACGTCATGCACTGGAAGCACATTCGCCACGTCCCGGTGGAGGACAACCGGCATCGGCTCGTCGGCCTGGTGAGCCACCGCTCGCTGATGCGGCTGGTGCCGATGCTCAAGGGGCCGGAGCAGCAAGCGGTGCCGATCTCCGAGATCATGCGCACGGAGCTGAAGACGGTGACGCCACGCACCAGCAGCCAGGAAGCCTTCCGGCTGATGCGCCGGCACAAGGTCAGCTGCCTGCCGGTGGTCGACGCAGACCGCCGGCTGGTCGGAATCCTCACCGAGACCGATTTCATGGAGCTGGCCGCGGATCTGGTCGATCGCTTCCTGGGCGATGAAGACGTCTAGCCGCGGGCGCTGCTGCCGGGCGGCGATCGCTCTCGTCTTCCTGGCGGCGGCCGCGCACGCGGCTTCCTTCCCGGCGGCACGCGGCGCCGGCGGCGCGGTCGCGACCGCCGAGGTCGACGCGACCGCGGCCGGCCTCGAGATCCTCCGCGCGGGCGGCAACGCGGTCGACGCCGTAATCGCCAGCGCGCTCGCCCTGGCGGTGGTCCACCCGCAGGCGGGCAATCTGGGCGGCGGCGGCTTCGCGGTGGTGCGCATGGGCAACGAGCTGGTGACGCTCGACTTCCGCGAGGTCGCGCCGGCGGCGGCCGGCCGCGACATGTATCTCGACGCGAGCGGCGAGCGGCGGCCCGATGCGTCCACCCTCGGCCCGCTGGCGGCTGGGGTTCCGGGCACACCCACCGGCCTTCATCTGCTCCACGCGCGCCTCGGCAGCCTGCCCTGGCGCGACGTGGTCGAGCCGGCGCGGACGCTGGCCGGCGACGGCTTCCGAGTCACGCGACGGCTGCACGAGTCGATCGACAACCGTAGCGACCTGCTGGCGACCTTCCCCGAGACCGCCAAGGTCTGGCTGCCGAACGGCGCCCCGCCCCCGATCGGCAGCACCAAGCGGCTGCCGCTGCTCGCCGACACCCTCGCCGCCTACGCGGTCGACGGACCGGCGGCTCTGACCCGCGGCCCGGTGGCCGAGAGGGTCGTCGCGGTCTCGCGTCGCCACGGCGGCATCTTGACCGCCGAGGACCTCGCCGCCTATCGACCCGAGTGGCGGCGGCCGATCCGCTTCGAGGCGTTCGGATGGCGGTTCGCCTCGATGGACCAACCCTCCTCCGGCGGCATCATCCTGGCGCAGGTCTTCGGCCTGCTCGAGCGGCTGGGCTGGGCCGAGCTCGAGCCGGGCGGCGCCGATTGGTTCCATCTGGTCGCCGAGGCCTGGCGCCAGGCCTTCGTCGACCGCCTGCTGCTCGGCGATCCGTCGTCGAGCGATGCGAGCGCCGCCGAGCTCCTCGCGCCGGCCCGTCTCGACCGCCTGGCGAGAGAGCTGCCCCGCGACCGCGCGCGGGAGTCGCGGTCGATGGTGGCGCTCGGCGCGCCGCCCGCCGAGAGTGCGGAGACCACCCACCTGTCGGTGATCGACCGCGACGGCAACGCGGTAGCCCTGACCACCACCCTCAACGGCAGCTTCGGCAGCAAGCTGTGGGTGCCCGGCTTCGGATTCCTCAACAACGAGATGGACGACTTCACCACCGCGCCCGGCCGGCCGAACCTCTACGGGCTGGTCCAGGGCGAGGCGAACACCATCGCGCCCGGCCGCAGGATGCTCTCCTCGATGAGCCCCACCATCGCCTGGCGCGGCGACGAGCGGTTCGTCTTCGGCGGCCAGGGCGGCTCGAAGATCCCCACCGCGTCGTCCTGGGTCGCGCTCGGCGCGCTGGTCGACGGGCTGCCGCTCCAGGCGGCCGTCGACCGGCCGCGGATCCACCACCAGTGGTTGCCCGATGCCATCCAGACCGAGAGCGACTCCCTCAGCCCAGAGACTCGAGCGGCGCTCGTCGCCCGCGGCCATGCGGTCGTTCCCGTCGACTTCACCGCCAAGGTCTGCGTCGCCCGGCGGCTGGCGAGCGGCCTGTTCGAGGCCGCCGGCGATCCGCGCGGACCGGACGCGGGCGGCGTAGTCGACCCGCAATAGCGCCGGCCAATTCCGACTCGACCCGCGGCGGGTACCAGACCGACGGGCGGCCGTCTTTCGCTCCCCCGGCGCAATGTGAGAGAGTCCCGGTTCTCGGAGGAGCCATGCACTCAAGCGGAAGAGCCCTGATCGCGGTCATCGGAGCCCTGACTCTCTTCGGCGCCTGCCAGAAGCAGCCCGCCGCCATGGTCGAGCTGCCCGGCGACCGGATGGAAAACCCGGAGATCGGGCTGGCTCTCGCCGCGGTGCCGAAACCGTTCGAGGCGGTCGCCGCCGAGGGCCCGAGCTGGACGTTCGACGCGCCGGGTGAGGGCGGGAGCGGCAGACTCGTGCTCACCGTCGGTCCGGTCGAGAGCGGCAGCATCAACCTCGTCGACGCGGTCAAGGCGCGCAAGGAGTGGTTCGAGAGCACCGAGGGCGCTACCTACTACGGCAAGCGCGAGCTGGGCGGGCCCTTCGGCACCATCCTTACCGCGCGCGGCGCCTACCCCGTACCCGACGGCGAGGTCGAGGAGACCTGGGCCTACGCGATCCACCCGGGCGCCTACCGGCTGATCTCGGTCCAGTACACCTACCCGACCGGCGAGTCGGGCACTCGGGTCGAGCAGCTGATGGAGTTCCTCGGCGAGCTCGAAGCGCTGCAACCGTAGGCTCATCGCCTTCGCCAGGCACGGGTCCGGGCGCTACGGGCGCCAGCGTGGACGATCCGATCAGATCAGGCAGGTCGCGCACCTGACGCTGCCGCCGGCCTTCTGGATCTCACCCACGTCGACGAGGTGCAGCTCGCGCCCCGACGCGCGGATCGCGCTCTGCACGGCGGGCGCCATCGTCGTCGAGGCGACGACGGCCGTCTCCCCCACCGGCAGATAGTTGGCCGATCTGGAGAGCTGCCCGGCGAGGTCGATCTCCAGGGCCTCGGGAAAGCGCTCGCGGATCCGCCCACGCGCGTCGGCTCCGAAGGCGCCCGGGAACCAGACGCAGCTCTCGGGACCGAGCACGTTGAACACCATGTCCAGGTGGAGAAAGCCGGGCTTCATCTCGAGCACGTGGACGCGCCGGGCCCCGCCACAGCGCTCCCGAAGCCAGGCCGCGGCGCCCGTTTCGGTCCGATCGCCGACGCCGACGAAGAGGTCCGAGCCCGAGACCACCACGTCGCCCCCTTCGAGACAGCCGCCCTCGCTGTCGACGGCGTGGATTCCCGCCTCCTCGAGCATCCGCCGGGCGACGCCGATCTCGGCCTCGCGAAGGGGCTCGCGCGGCGTCGCCAGGATCGGATCGCCGAGCCCGCCGACGACGACGTCGCGCGTGAACACCTGATACGGCGCCTCCGGAACCGGTCGCAGCCGGCGGACGTCGAGACCCGTGCCGGCGAGCGTCGACACCAGCTCCGCGTGCTGCTCGAGCGCGAGATCGCGGTCCGGCGGATCGTCGAGGGCCGCGACCTGGAAGGAGTTGATCGGCTGCTCGATGCGCAGGTAGGTGGGCTCGCAGACCAGGCAGATCAAGCCGCTCCCCCGCCCGCGGCCACCAGCTGGTCCTTGTACTGGAGCTGATAGAGCCGATGGTAGATCCCGCGGCGGGCGAGGAGCTCCTGGTGGGTGCCCTGCTCGCGCACCCGTCCCTTGTGGAGGACCAGAATGCGGTCGGCGCGCTGGATGGTGGAGAGCCGATGGGCGATCACCAGGCTGGTACGGCCGACGAGCAGGCGGTCGAGGGCGAGCTGGATCGCCTGTTCGGTCTCGGTGTCGATCGACGAGGTCGCTTCGTCGAGGATCAGGATCCGCGGATCGAAGGCCAGGGCGCGGGCGAAGGCGATGAGCTGCTTCTGCCCCACCGAGAGTCCGGCGCCGCGCTCCTGCAGACGGTTCTCGAACCCGCTGGGAAGGCGCTCGATGAAGTCGAGAGCCCGAACCTCGCTCGCCGCAAGGCGCAGGCGCTCTTCGTCGATCTCGCCCGCACCCAGCCGGATGTTCTCGGCCACGGTTCCGGAAAAGAGAAAGACGTCCTGCAGGACCATCCCGATCGACCCGCGCAGGCGCTCGAGGTCCCATTCCCTCACGTCCACCCCGTCGACGCGCACCCGCCCGCCGTCGACGTCGTAGAAGCGTAGAAGCAGATTGGTGAGGGTGCTCTTGCCGGCGCCGGTATGGCCGACGACGGCCACCGTCTCCCCCGCCGCGGCGCCGAACGAGACGTCGAAGAGGACCTGCTCGCCGCTCTGATAGCCGAACCGCACGTTGTCGAACTCGATCTCGCCACGTACCCGCTCGGGGCGGAAGGGCTCCGCCGGGGTGACGATCTCCGGCGCCCGGTCGAGCAGCCGGAAGATCCGCTCCGAGCTGGCCATCGCCCCCTGCAGGATGTTGTACTTCTCCGAGAGGTCGGCGAGCGGCTGGTAGAAGCGCTGCGCGTACTGCAGGAAGGCGACCAGCGCACCGATCGACAGCGCGCCGGCGAACACCCGAGCGCCGCCGTACCAGAGAATCAGGGCCAGGCCGACCGCCGTCACCAGCTCCACCGCCGGGTAGTAGACGGCGTAGTAGAAGATCGCTCGCAGGTTGGCCAGGCGGTGGTCGTCGTTGATCACCGAGAACGCCTCGCAGGTCTCGCGCTCGCGATTGAGAAGCTGGACGACCGCCATCCCCCCGAGGTGCTCTTGAAGGAAGGCGTTGATCGCCGCCAGCTTGGTGCGGACCTCGCGATAGCTGGTGCGCGCCCGCACCTTGAACCAGAGGGTGAGAAGCGCCAGGAGCGGCACGATGGCGAAGGTCACCAGGGCGAGCCGCCAGTTCAACCAGAAGAGCACGCCGACGATCCCCGCCAGCAGCACGATATCGCCGAAGATGGCGATCAACCCGGCGGTGAACAGCTCGTTCAGGGCGTCGACGTCGTTCGTCACCCGGGTCACCAGCCGGCCGATCGGCCGGCGATCGAAGTAGCTCACCGGCAGCTTCTGCAGATGCCCGAAGATGTCGCGACGCAGGTCGTACATCACGTACTGCCCGACCAGCTGCATCAGGTAGCCCTGGGCGTAGAGCACCAGGAAGGCCGCCAGCAGCGAACCGAGGTAGATGCCGGCCAGCAGCGCCAGGCCTCCGGCCGGATCGAGCTCGGCCCCGACCCGCGCGAGTGCCGTCGAGAAGAGACGCGTCGGGACCGACGACGCGGGGTCGCGCGCCGCGTCGGGATCGATGTAGAGGTCGAGCGCGATGGCGGTGACCAGCGGCCCCGCCAGCTGCAGCAGCGAAGAGAGCACGATCAGCCCGACGGCGCCGGCCGCGAGGGCGCCGTAGGGCCGCAGATAGCCGAGCAGCCGGCGCATCAAGCGGCCGTCGTAGGCACGGCCGAACGACTCTTCGTCGAACTGCTCGAGGCTCTCGGACATCGCCGGATGATAGCGCCGATCCGCTGACAGGTTGCGGCACCTTGAATCCGTCTAGAAAACAGGGAAACCCGTCGGTTTCGTCACCGGGCCGCGGGTGGGCGACACCATGCGACATTCTTCACAGACAATCCTTGTCACCCCTCCCTATGATCGCGCCAAGCGCCAACCGAGCGCATAACCGGTGTGGAGAGCTTCCACGTGAAGATGACGCTGAACGAGATGTTGAAGGTGCTCACCGAAAAGGGCGCCTCCGACCTGCACCTGACGACCAACGCCGCGCCCCAGATCCGCATCGACGGCAAGCTCTCGGCGCTCGACCACCCACCGCTCACGCCGTCCGAGACCAAGAAGCTCTGCTATTCGATCCTGACCGACAAGCAGAAGCAGCGGCTGGAAGAGGATCTGGAGATCGACCTCTCCTTCGGACTCAAGGGCATCGCGCGGTTCCGGGCCAACGTCTTCCACCAGCGCGGCGCCATCGCCGCCGCGTTCCGGCAGATCCCCTACGAGATCATGGGCTTCCGTGAGCTGGGCCTGCCGCCGATCGTCGAGAAGCTCTGCGAGAAGCCGCGCGGGCTGGTACTGGTCACCGGACCGACCGGCTCCGGCAAGTCGACCACCCTCGCGGCGATGATCGACAAGGTCAACCGCGAGCGCAGCGAGCACATCGTCACCATCGAGGATCCGGTCGAGTTTCTCCACTCGCACCAGGCCTGCATCGTCAACCAGCGCGAGCTGATGGCCGACACCCACAGCTTCGCGATGGCGCTGAAGTCGTCGCTGCGGCAGGACCCCGACGTCGTCCTGATCGGCGAGATGCGCGACCACGAGACGGTCGAGGCGGCCCTGCGCATCGCCGAGACCGGCCATCTGACCTTCGCCACCCTCCACACCAACTCGGCGGCGCAGACCATCAACCGCATCATCGACATCTTCCCCGCACATCAGCAGGGCCAGATCCGGACGCAGCTGTCGTTCGTGCTCGAGGGGATCCTCTGCCAATCGCTCCTGCCGCGGTCGAGCGGAACGGGCCGGGTAATGGCGATGGAGGCGCTGATCCCGACCTCGGCGATCCGCAACCTGATCCGCGAGGACAAGATCCATCAGGTCTACGGAATGATGCAGACCGGCCAGTCGGCGAACGGCATGCAGACCTTCAACCAGGCGCTGGCGAGGCTCTACTTCAAGCGCCAGATCACACTGAAACAAGCGCTCAACCGGTCATCGCTGCCGGCCGAGCTGCAGGAAATCATCAACCGCGGTCCCGAGGCCATGATTCAGCTG
>JAHEKO010000001.1:4320-12538 GCA_024638355.1 Acidobacteriota bacterium | reverse complement strand
GGACGCCGGGTGATCGACGGCTTCATGCTCAAGGTGCCGGTGATCGGCATGCTGATCCAGAAGATCGCGGTCGCCCGCTTCTGTCGCACGCTGTCGACGCTGATCTCCTCGGGCGTGCCCATCCTGGACGGCCTCGAGATCACCGCCAAGACCGCGGGCAACGCGGTCATCGAGGACTCCGTCATGGCCGTCCGCAAGAGCGTCGAGGAGGGCAAGACGCTGAGCGGGCCGCTCAAGGACACCAAGGTGTTCCCGGCGATGGTGGTGCAGATGATCCACGTCGGCGAACAGACCGGCGCGCTCGACCAGATGCTGGCCAAGATCGCGGAGTTCTACGAAGACGAGGTCGACACCGCCGTTGCCGGCCTGGTCAAGCTTCTCGAGCCCTTGATGATCGTCATTCTCGGCGCCATCATCGGGACGATCGTCGCGGCCATGTACCTGCCGCTCTACACGATCCTCGGCTCGATCGGCTAGATGACCACCGTGGCGGCGTCCGTGGACCCGCTGCTGGCCGGTCAGATGCTGGCTGCCGGCACGACGCCGACCGAGCGCGATCAGGTGCTGGCGCAGAGGCTGCGCTGGCTGATCGCGCTGCGCATCGTGGTGATCACCAGCGCCCTGGTGCCGTTCTTCTTCCTGCAGCTGGCTACGGACGAGGCCCAGCTCGCCGGCTTCGGGTTCCTCTACCTCCTGGCCGGCGGCACCTACGGTGCGAGCCTCCTCTATATCCTCCTGCTCCGGCTGCCGCTGGCCTGGATCCGATCCCAGGCCTACGTCCAGTTCGCCGGCGACCTGCTCCTCACCACCGGCCTGGTCTACTACTTCGGGGGTCCCTTCACTCCGTTCTCGATCCTCTATCTGGTGGTGATCATCGTCGCTTCGACCCTGCTCACCCGACGCGCGGGAATGGTGGTGGCCACCGGCGCCTGGTGCCTCTACTCCGGGGTCGGCGTGGCCCTCTTCTTCGGCGTCATCGAATCGCCGGTCGGAGGCTTCGAATCAGGCGGCTCGATCTGGCGCCTCTACTACAACCTGGGCGCCCACCTGTTCGGCTTCTACGCGGTCGCGCTGATGACCTCGCGTCTGTCGCACACCGTGGTGCGCACCGCCGAGCAGCTGCGGGTCCAGCGCGAGAGCCTCGCCGACCTCAAGGTCGTCCACCGCGACGTCATCGAGTCGATCCCGAGCGGTCTCATCACGACCGACCGCAACGGCCGGATCACCAGCGTCAACCGGGCGGCCGAGCGGATTCTGGAGCGCCGCGAGGCCGACCTGATCGGGCGGCCCGTCTACTCGATCGGTCTCATCTCCGCCGAGGATTGGCGCCATCCCGTGGGGCCAGGCGGCGGCATGCGCCCTCGCCGTGAGGTCGAATACCGCTGCGGCGACGACGTGCGCCAGATCGGCTTCGCGTTGTCGACCCTGACCACCGCCCACGGCTCGCCGGGCGGCCACATCCTGATCTTCCAGGATCTCTCCAAGTGGCAGGAGCTGCAAAAGGAGCTCCAGCTGAAGGATCGCATGGCCGCGATCGGCGAGCTGGCGGCCGGCATCGCGCACGAGATCGGCAACCCGCTGGCGGCGATCTCGGGCTCGTGCCAGATGCTCTCGCGCAACTTCGAGGGCCGCGCGAGCGAGCGCAAGCTGCTGGAGATCCTGCTCAAGGAGAGCCAACGCCTCGACCGCACCATCAAGGGATTCCTCAAGTTCGCCAAGCCCAAGGAGCGCACGCTGGAGCAGTTCGACGTCGCGGCGCTGCTGGCCGAGAACATGGAGCTGTTGCGCAACAGCTCCGAGGTCTCGCCCGCCCATGCGCTGGAGATCGAGCTCGAGCCGCCGAGCTACGAGATCCTGGCCGACCCCGATCAGGTGAGCCAGATCTTCTGGAACGTGGCGCGAAACGCGCTTCGCGCCATGCCCGACGGCGGCCGCTTCAAGCTGAGCGCTACCCTCGCGGGCGACGTCTATCGCATGCGCTTCGTCGACGACGGCTGCGGTATGTCCGACGAGGAAGGAGCAAACCTCTTCCACCCCTTCAGCTCCACCTTCGACGGCGGCAACGGCATCGGCATGGCAATCGTCTACCAGATCGTCCAGGAGCACGGCGGGCGGCTCATTCTGGAGAGCGAGCCCGGCAACGGCAGCGAGATCCTCGTCGAGCTCCCCGCCCAGGCTGCGGTCGTCCCGGTGCCTCCGGCCAATGAACTGCTCGCGGCAGAGGCATGAAATGGCAGGCACTCAGATGAAACGCAGCATCCTGATCGTCGACGACGAGGCCAGCATGATCGAGTTTCTCCAGCTTCTGCTGGAGGAAGAAGGCTACGCGGTGACCTCGGCGGGCTCGATGACCGAGGCCCGGGGGCGGCTGGGCAGCCGCAGCTTCGACTTGATTCTGTGCGACATCATGATGCCCGACGGGAACGGGCTCGACCTGTTGCAGGAGATCAAGGAAGCCGACGCACGCGCGTCGGTCATCATGATGACGGCCTACACCTCGACCAAGTCGGCCATCGAGGCGATGCGGCTGGGCGCCTACCACTACGTCTCGAAGCCGTTCGACGTCGAGGAGCTCAAGGTCGTCATCCAGAAGGCGCTCGAGAAGACCGAGCTGGTCGACGAGAACGTCTACCTGCGCAAGGAGCTCGAGCAGAAGTACGGCTTCGCGAACATCATCGGCCGCAGCCGCCGGATGCAGGAGATCTTCTCGCTGATCGAGCGCGTCGCGGTCACCAACTCGACCGTGCTGCTGGAGGGTGAGAGCGGCACCGGCAAGGAGCTGATCGCCCGCGCGGTCCACTACGCCAGTCAGCGCTCGAACCGGCGCTTCCTGTCGGTGAACTGCGGCGCCCTTCCCGAGACGCTGCTCGAGAGCGAGCTGTTCGGCCACGAGAGGGGGGCCTTTACCGGCGCCGTGCGCGACAAGAAGGGGCTCTTTCGCGAGGCGAGCGGCGGCACGCTGCTGCTCGACGAGATCGGAGAGATGGCCCCTTCCATGCAGGTGAAGCTCCTGCGGGCGCTGCAGGAGAAGAAGGTGCGACGAGTCGGCGGCCACAAGGAGGAGCCGGTGGATGTCCGCATCATCGCGGCGACCAACCAGAACCTGCAGGAGCAGATCCAGCTCGGGACCTTCCGCGAGGACCTCTACTACCGGATCAACGTGATTCCGATCCGCCTGCCCGCCCTCCGCGAGCGCCGCGACGACATCCCGATCCTGGTCGATCACTTCATCAAGAAGTACAGCGAGGAGCTGGGTATCGAGCCCAAGCGAGTCTCGGTGAACGTCATGCGCCAGCTCGAGGCGTACCCGTGGCCGGGCAACGTACGCGAGCTGGAGAACGTCATCGAGCGCGCCCTGGCCCTCTGTGCAGGCGACGTTCTGACCACCGACGACGTTCCCACCCAGGTGCTCTACGGCAGATCGGATCGCGTCACGACGATCGACCTTCCGGCCGAGGGCCTCGACCTCGAAGACTACCTGGAGAACATCCGCCGCCAGCTGATGCGCGAGGCGCTCGACCGCAGCCGCGGCGTGCAGACCCAGGCCGCCGAGCTGCTCGGCATCAGCTTCCGCTCGTTCCGCTACTACGCCAAGAAGCTCGGCCTCACCGGCGACGTCCAGAGCGAGGACGAGCCGGAGACCGTCGACGCGCGCGCGGCGCACTCCTGACGCTCCGCGCCCGGTCGCCCGCAGCGACCCGGGGCTCAGGCATCGGCTGAGGCGAGTCCTTCGGGATAGGACGTGAAGCGGAAATCGTGGGCTCGCTCCCAGGCGCGGAGCGAAGCGCTCGACACCCGGCTCGCGACGAGATCGACGACGCTCAGATTCGGGGCGATCTCGTCGTCGTCCTGCCCGACCAGCCGGCAGGGCACGACCGGCAGTCCCAGCCGAAGAGCCGCGCTCAGCCGGCGATGGCCGTCGAGCAGGTAGAGGCTGCGGTCGTGAGCGGCCGCGATTCGCAGCGGCACCCCTTCGTCGAACCCCCGCTCGCGCATCGACTCCAGCAGCGAGTCGCTCTTCGACTCCGCGTCGGCTTCCAGCTCCCCGGTCGGATAGAGCGACCGGGGCGCGAGCCAGAATCGCGTCGTGGGGGGCTCTTGGGGGCGATGGCCGAGGATCAGCTCCACGACCCGCGCTGCCGGGATCTCGGAGGTCTCGATCACCAGGTCGTAGTTCGACCAGCGGAAGAGATCGACGCCATAGGTGCTGAGGAACCTCCGGCGCTCGCTTTCCTGGCGCGCGAGGATGTCTCGCACCGCATCCTGACGGCCGCTGTAGGCTTCGGCCTCGCCGTGCCTGGACCGGTCACCGAGCACCCGCGCGACGGCCTCCCGGGTATCGACGCGCAGGAAGACCTTGAGCGCCTGTGGTACGAAATGCCACGCCAGTCGTGAGTCGATGACGACGTCGCGGCCGGAGGCGGCCAGCTCACGGGTGAAACCGTCGATCTGCTGATCGATCGTCGGCTCGGTCTCGGACAGCAGGTTCATCTCGAGGGTGCTGAGCCGCCGCCCGCGCGCCAACCGGCGCTGCATCCCTCCGGTCGAATGGAATTCGGCGCCGGTGCGCTCGGCGAGCAGGCGGGCAACGCTGCTCTTGCCCGAGCCGATCTCTCCCGAGACCGTGAAGCACTTCCAAGGCGAGCTCATCAGCGGCCGACGAAGCTCTCGGAGGTGAGCGGGCTGCGCGACGAGGCGGCGGCACCGCTGCGGCAGGCGATGATCTCCGCCAGGATCGATATCGCGATCTCCGCCGGGGTATCGCCGCCGATCGGCATCCCGATCGGGGCATGGAGCTTCACCCCGCCGAGGTCGAGACCGCGCTCGGCGAGAGTCGAGCGGACGCGCTCCACCTTGCGCTCGCTGCCCATCAGTCCCAGGTAGGCGAGCCCCGGCGGGCGCTGCCTGAGGACCGCGGCGAGCGCGGCGAGGTCGGTCTCCCAGCAGCGGGTGACGACGACCGCGAACTGCTGCCGCTCGGAGTCCTCCAGGAGGTCGGCCTCGAAATCGCGCGTCACCTCGACCAGGGAGGTGCCGGACGGGAAGAGCTCCGGCCGCAGATACTCCTCGCGATCCTCCACCACCCGCAGGTCGAAGCCGCAGAGCGCGGCGGCGTGGGCGACCGCTTGCCCGACCGGACCCCCACCGCAGATCACCAGCAACGGCGCCTTCATCATCACCTCGATCAGCACTTCGACCAGGCCGCCGCAGACCATGCCGGTCGCTTCGCCCCGCGTCGCCTCCTCGGTCAGATAGTAGCGCTTCACCTCCGGCTCCGGCGACGGGTCGGCGAGCTTCGCGCGCGCGTCGGAGATCACCAGCGCTTCGAAGGCGCCGCCGCCCAGATTGCCACGGCACTCGCCCGCGGGCGACACCACCAGCTTCCAGCCGACCTTCCCCGGGGTCGAGCCGTCGGCTCGCACGATCTGACAGAGCGCCGCCCGGCCGTGCCTGCGCACCGCCCGGCCGGCGTCGATCAGGACCTGGTCGGGAGTCGGAAGCGGCACGTCACCTGCTCGGCGGCGAGTCGTAGAGCCCGCCGAGGGCGCTCACCTCCGTCGCCTCGAGCCGCTCCGGGGCGGACGCTTCCGAGACTTCACCGAACATGATGGCCCGCGGGTCGGCCGCGTGAGCCAGGCCGAGCGAATGCCCCAGCTCGTGCGCGAAGATGCGGGCGGTGAGCGTCGCATCCTCCGCCAGCAGGCAGGCGGCGCCATCGTTGACCAGGATGTCGGCGCCGAGGATCTCGAGATACGGCCGTCCTGCGTGACTTCCCTTGTGCCCGGTCCCGACGCGCTCGCACGACTGCCCGCGGCCGTTGTCGAACCAGACACCGGTCAGCGACAGGACGCCGCCCGAGCTGCAGCTGAACCGTCCAGCGATGTCGCCCCGCGGATCGTCGAAGGCCAGCAGATTGACGCCGTCGAAGCCGTCGAAAGCCGCGCGGCCGCGAACGGCTCCGGCATTCTGGAAGCGCACCGCGCCCGCCGACACCCGCTTCCAGATCCGGCGAGCGCGCAGGAAGGCGCCGCGCCCGCCGCCGCGGCCGTCGACGCCGCCGCCGTCGAAGCTCCACTTGAACGCTTCGTCGCGGTCGAAGCCGGACCAGCGGAAGTTGAGCTGGGTGCAGCGGTCCTCGAGCAACTCTCGATCTCCGCGCCGCGGCCGGAAGTCGACCAACGCCGGGTCGAGATAGTAGTCGATCGGCCGGTTCAGTCCGCCCGCTCTGTCGGTGATCCAATTGACGAATCCGGCAAAGTCCCTCAGCGGCTCGTCCGCACCGGTGAACGGCATCGCCACCGCCTCCGCCAGCGATCTCGCCGCGACCCGCCGGCCGCCGACCTCGAGCTCCGAGAACGCGCCCAGCATCAGGTGAAGGACCCCGTAGGTGCCGTCGGTGCGGGGCGCCAGGAAGAGCAGCGTGCGGCCGCCCACGCGAAACTCGGGCGCGCCCCAGATGCGGAGGCCGATGCCGTCGGGACCGATGCCCCCCGGAACCCGCACGACGATCGTGCTGCCGGTGACGTAGCCCTTGAGCAGGCGTTCGATCTGCACGAAGTAGTCGGTGGCCGGCGGTCCGGCGATCGGCGCCGGCTCGACGCTCTCCACCGTGACCTGCGCGATCACCTCGGCACCGTCGACCAGCGCCTCGTCCGCGACCATCACGAAAGAGGTCGCACCGGCCGCGCCGGCGAACAGGGCCAGGAGCAGGGCTAGCGTCCAAGCGGGGTGCGAGCGCTTCATCGTGGGCAATCCTACTCGGCGGACTTCGAGCCGGCCGTACCGGCGGAACTCACGCTCTTGCCCTCGCTCTTCTTCGATGGGGTTTCCTTCTTGGCCTCCGCGCCTTGGGTCTCCCCCTTGCGGCCGCCGTAGTCGGTGACGTACCAGCCGCTCCCTTTGAACTGAACGGCCGGCGCCGAGATCAGGCGGCGAATCTTGCCGCCGCATTCGAGGCACTCGGTCAAGGGGTCCTCGGACAGACGCTGGATCGCCTCGGACCGGTGACCGCAGTCGTTGCACTCGTATTCGTAGATCGGCATTCCAGCTGTGCTTCCGGTCGGATGTCTAGGCGCCCCGCGCTTCGCCCTGGCTCTTGAGCTGGACCTTGAGCGGATCGGCCTCGGCCGACGCCGCCGAACGGCGCACCAGCTGCAGCACCTGGAAGGCGTAGATCAGCTTGGCGTTCTCCGCCGGCGCCAGCGGGCCCTCGGCGCACAGATCGTACAGTGTCCGCTTGCCGTCGACCAGCTCCAGCATACGCGTCTCGTCACCGTCGAGCCCGAGCTCGATCAGGTCCTCCCATCCGAAGGTCGCCTCGAAGACGGTGTCCTTGCGACCGAGGCGGCTCACCAGCGGTCGCGCCTGCGGCGCTGCCCGGATCCCGCGAACGATCACCTCGCGCATCGGCAGCTGAATCTGCACCATCTCCGGACCGTGGAAATCACCGACGCTGAAGCTCACCTCGCCCTCGCGCCAGAAGAAGAGGCTCCAGACGATCTCCGAGATGTGCTCGCGGATCGCGCTCCGAACCTCGTGGGGAGTGAGCAGCTTGCGCTTGAGGAGCAGGACGCCGAGTCGCTCGTTGGCGGTGCGCAGCTCCTTCGTGACCCGCTGGTACTGGTCCGCGCTGAGCCTGCCCTGGCGCACCAGATACTCGCCGAGGGAGTCGGCGCGGTCGCTCGACGCCGCGTGTATGACAAAGCCATCGCGGATGTAAACGTGCTTCGTGGTGTCGGCATTCCGCGCCTCGATGACGCCGGGCACGCGAAACCGCTCGATCGAGGAGAGCATCTCGGGTAGCGTGCTCTCAGCCAGTGAAGCCTTGAAATGGAAGCGCTGACTCACGTCCGTAGTCTCTTCCGCAGTATAGCATTGAGGCGGTAGCCTGAAGTGAAGAAGGACACAGCGGAAGTGATTGAAAAACAATGGGTTTGACCTCTCCCCGAGACGCTTGGCGACGGCTGGAGGAGGGTCTCGCGCCGCTTCCGGCGGAGCGGGTGGAGCGCCGGGAAGGCGCCGGCCGCGTGCTCGCCGCACCCCTGGCGGCCACCGTGGACGCCCCGGCGAGCGACGTCTCGGCGATGGACGGCTACGCGGTCGGCGGCGCGGTCGAGGCCGGCGATCGGCGACCGGTGGTCGGCACCATCGCCGCCGGGGACGCTCCCGGCTTCGAACTGCCCCCCGATGCAGCCGTGCGCATCATGACCGGCGCACC
>JAHEKO010000001.1:0-4220 GCA_024638355.1 Acidobacteriota bacterium | reverse complement strand
GAGCTCGGTTGCGAGATCCTGTTCGACGCCGTGGCGATCCAGCCGGGCAAGCCGCTGGTGGCCGCCCGCCATCCGCGCGGCCACCTGTTCGGACTCCCGGGCAACCCCGCTTCCGTCATGGTCACCTTCTGGCTCTTCGTCCGACCGCTGCTGCGAAGGCTGATGGGCCATGCCGACGGCTATCTGCGCGGCGCGCGTGCCGCGACGCTGAGCGCGGCGGCGCCGGGAGCCAAAGGCCGCGACCGCTTCTTGCCGGCAGAGATCGAGAGCAGCCACGGCGAGCTCCTGGTGCGCCCGGTCGGGCCGAAGGGGTCGCACGACCAGGCGGCGTACGCCCGGGGCACGGCTCTGCTGCGAATCGCGGCCGAGGCGCCTCCCTCCGCGGCGGGAGATCGGTGCGAGATCGTACCGATCGTCTAGGCTCCAACGCTGCCGATTCCACAGCGACTCCCGACACCGAGATGGTAACGTCCGCCGGCAACGGCCGCCGCGGAGGCGCCAGTCCAAGTCCAGAGAGTGAGAGAGAGGGCTCCCATGATTCCGATCGCCGCACCGTCGCCGCGTCAGCGGCTCATCCGTTCGTTCGCCCGCGTGGCGTGGACGCTACTGCTCGCGGTGGCCGTGGCCGCCACCCCGGGAGAGGCCCAGGCGCCCTCCGATCCGGGCACCGAGGCCGAGCTCGAAGAGCAGGCCGGTCCGAAGAAGCACCGCAAGCGGCAGAGCCGCCCGGTCCGGATGGGCACCTCCGGCGGCAACGTCGAGGACTTCGATGGGCGCGTCTGCTGCAGCGGCACCCTCGGCGGCCTCGTCCGCAAGGACGATCGCTATTTCGTCCTCAGCAACAATCACGTGATCGCGCAGATCAACAAGGCCTCGGTCGGGGACGACGTCAATCAGCCAGGCCTCATCGATCTCAACTGCGACGTGCGAGAGCGCGACTTCGTGGCCGAGCTCAGCGGCTACAAGAAGCTGAGAATGCGCGGTAGAAATACCGTCGACGCGGCGATCGCCGAGGTGGTCGACGGCACCGTGGACGAGAGCGGCGAGATCCTCGGCATCGGCGTCCCCGGCACCGAGCCGGTGGAGCCGAGAGTCGGCATGGAGGTCCAGAAGAGCGGCCGGACGACCGGTGTCCGCAAGGGCGTGATCGACATGGTCAACGTGAGCGGCTTCGTGACCTTCCCCGAGGAGTGCTCGCTGGATGCCAGGGAGCTCGATATCTTCTTCGTCAAGCAGTTCTCGGTGGTCGCCGCGGGCCGGAAGTCGTTCTCCGCGGGCGGCGACTCGGGCTCGGTGATTCTGGAAGACAGGAAAGACTGTCCGAACCCGGTCGGCCTGCTGTTCGCTGGCAACGAGAGGATTACGGTGGGCAACTCCTTCAACCGCGTCTTGAAGGCGGTCGACAAGATGAAGCCCAAGGGCAAGGCCGAGCTCGTCGGCTGCAACCAGTCTTCCGGCGGCAGCCTGTGGACGAAGGGCGGCGTGCCCGGGATCGAGGACCGCAGGATGCGCCTCGCCGAGCGTGTGCAGGCCCGTACCGAGAGCGAGCTGTTCAAGCTCGAAGGCGTTCACGCCATGGGCATCGGGCGCTCCGCCTCGCGGCCCACCGACCCGGTTTTCAAGGTCTACCTGGACCCCGAGCACTCCGAGACGACCAGGTTCATTCCACGGCAGCTGGGGAACATCCCGGTCGAGGTCGTCGAGACCGAGCCGCTGCGCGCTCTGAGCTGCGCGCGGGCGGAATTGCAGGTCAGATAGGCCGGCGCGGCCGAGCCGCCGCGAACGGAATCGAGGGCGCCCGCCGCCGACCGGGCCAGCTCATCGCCGACCTGCGCCCGGGGCGAGCCGACTCGAATCGGCAGTTCGCGATATGATGATGCTTCAACTTACGAGGAACGTGCCCGTGACGCCGCCCAAGGTCGAGTTTCCCAAAGAGCGCAAGGTAACGGCCCGCTTTACGGCAGAGGAGGTCGAGCGGCTTGCCCGCGAAGCGCGGCGCCGCGGCACCCCCCTTTCCTCATTGGTGCGCGATCTGGTCGTATCGGCAATCGGCGAGATCCGATCGAAGCTGGAGGAGAAGCGCTGATGGCGGCCGATCACGCCCCAAACCTCGAGAGCCTGCTGCCGGCGCGCGTCCGGGAGCGGATCGAGCCGCCCGACCGGGCGCGGAACGAGAAGATCACGGCGCGCTTCACCGACCGCGAGTACGACCTGCTGGCTCGGTTCGCGGGGGAGCGCCAGGAGACCGTCACCGCCGTCGTCAGGAAGCTGGCGTTGGCGACGATCAACGATGTCGCCAACGGGATCGAGGGCGACAAGAGCTCCGGGTAGACCGCGCGGGTGAGGGCCGGGGCGCCTGCCGTGCGGGCCGTGCTACTGTGACCGGACTGTGCGACACTACGCAGGCACCGAGGCTCGAAATAGGTAGAGTCGAAGCTAGCCTGGTCGTGGAGCTGCCGTGGATCGCCGCAAATTCTTGAGGATTCTGCCAGCCTGCGCCGCCTGTGTCGCCGGCGGCGGTCTGGGAGTCTGGGAGCTCGAGCGCCGCTACGGGAGCGACCCCGAGCCCCGAGACCTGCCGCCCGCGCCGGTCGATCCCCAGCGTGACGAGGGGGCGAAGACCCGGATCCCTCGCTCCGAAGGCGACCACTCCGACCACCACCTGCAGAAGATCAAGGAATTCGACCAGACCTACGAAGACGACTTCTTCCTCGCCGCGGAGGTGATGCCGGCGCTGCGGTCGGCCTCGGCTCGAGTCCAGCGCGCCCAGCAGCTCGTGGGCCACGGCAACTTCAACCTGCTGTCGTTCGAGCAGCTCCTCCGTTTCGGCGCCAACTACAGCGACATCGGCGCCTTCCCCCGGGTCGAGCTCGACCTGCTCGAAGAGCTCTTCTACGCCGACGCCGAGCGCTACGGCTTCTATGGCGAGAAGGTGATCACCGAGCTGACCGAGAGAATTCCGGACCGCTCGGTAGCCAAGATCGCCGGCAGCGGGCACTATCTGCTCAAGGGCGACTCGCTGGCCAAGTTCACCCAGATCCGCCGCGACGTCGGCGACTCGATCACCCTCACCTCGGGTGTGCGGAGCATCGTCAAGCAGTACCAGCTTTTCTTGCGCAAGGCGGTCGAGACCGAGGGGAACCTCTCCCAGGCCTCGCGCTCGCTCGCGCCGCCGGGGTATTCGTTCCACGCGCGCGGCGACTTCGACATCGGCAAGGTCGGCTACGGCCTTCGCAACTTCACCGAGGCCTTCGGCGAGACGGTCGAGTTCCGCAAGCTCATCGATCTGGGCTACATCTCGATTCGCTACACCGAGACGAATCCGTACGGCGTGCGCCACGAGCCCTGGCACATCAAGATCGCCTAGCCAGGCGGTCGCGCTCGGGGGTGGCGAAGAAGATGGTGTGGCGCGAGCCTTTTCGGCCACGCGCTCTGACGCTCTCCGACCACGCCCGGAAGCCGCTGGCGCCCAGCAGGCGCTCGAAGCGCGGGTCGGCGTAGGCGGACCAGATCCCCAGAATGCCGCCCGGTTTGAGCGAGCGCCGCATCGCCGCCAGGCCGCGGCGCCCATAGAGCCGTTCGTTCGACTCCAGGCACCAGGCGGAGGGGCCGTTGTCGACATCGAGCAGGACCGCGTCGAACTGCGCGCTCGCGCCGGCAATGACCGCGCCGACGTCTCGCGTCACGACCGCGACGCGCGGGTCGGCCAGGGCGGCGGCGCTTTCGTCCAGATACTTGCGATTCCAGTCGACAACCGCGGCAAACAGCTCGCAGACCACCAGCCGGCCTCCCGCCGGCAGTCGCTCCAGCGCAGCGCGCAGGGTGAAGCCGAGACCGAGGCCGCCAATGAGGATCACCGGCCGGGCGACACCCTCGAGATGACGCGACGCGAGCTCGGCCAGCGCGCTCTCCGACCGATTACGCCGGGTCGACATCAGCTCTTCGCCCTCGAGCAGAAGGAAGTAGTCGTCTTCGCGACGGTGGAAGGTCAGCGCCAGACCGTCGGACGTACGGGCGCTGGCGAGGGTCTCGAAGCGCTTCATCGCGTCCCCTCGGCGGCGAAACGTCCGGCGATGGCGCGAGCGAAGCGGGCCGCCGCCCCCTCGACCGCCGCGAGAAAGAGCACCGGCTCGATGAGCTCGAGCTCGCTCACCAGGAAGCCGCCGGCGGTTTCCATGCCGTCCACGCGGGCGTAGAGCGGCCGGCCGGGAGCCGCCCGC